>NZ_DJUM01000007.1:0-9704 GCF_002440475.1 Exiguobacterium sp. UBA6282
GTACCTGAATCGTTTACACGCACAGGAAACATCGCGTCACTCGGGGAACAAAAAGAATTTGATTTAGACGAGACGCCAGGTTTCGGTATTAGTGTCTTCACTGCGATGCTACCGGTCCTCTTGATGTCGGTCGCAACGATCTTCACGCTTTTACAAGAAACACTCGGCTTGGGTGAGAGTAGCGTCATCTCGGCGATCGAGTTCATCGGGAACGCCTCGACGGCGATGTTGATTTCGTTACTCGTCGCGGTCTACACGATGGGGATCGCCCGTAAGATTCCGATGCAAACGGTCATGGAATCTTGTACGACGGCCATCGCCCAAATCGGGATGATGCTATTGATCATCGGTGGTGGCGGTGCCTTCAAACAAGTCTTGATTGACGGCGGCGTCGGTACATTCGTCGCACAATTATTTGAAGGATCGGCGTTATCTCCGATTCTGCTCGCTTGGTTGATCGCTGCGATTCTGCGAATCTCACTTGGTTCTGCGACAGTCGCTGCCCTTTCGACAGCAGGTCTCGTCATTCCGTTACTGGAGCAATCTGACGTCAACTTAGCGCTCGTCGTCCTTGCGACTGGTGCGGGTAGTCTAATCGCTTCACACGTCAATGATGCGGGCTTCTGGATGTTTAAAGAGTATTTCGGATTATCATTAAAAGAAACGTTTGCGACATGGACTGTGCTTGAGACGATCATTTCCGTTTGTGGACTTGGGTTCGTTCTTCTCCTCAGCCTCGTCGTCTAAGAAAAGGAGTCGTTCTACTTATGCAACATTCTATCGGAGTCATCGGACTTGGCGTCATGGGACGCAACTTAGCACTGAATATGGCGAGTCATCAAGAAGAAGTCGCCATCTATAACTACACACGTGATTTAACGGACGATCTCGTCGCACACGATGAGGGATTATCACTTCATCCGTACTACGATATCGAAGCATTCGTACAGTCACTCGCCCGTCCGCGTAAAATCTTCATGATGGTCACGGCCGGCAGCGCGATTGATTCAGTCATCGAATCGTTACTTCCACATCTTGAAACAGGCGACATCATCATGGATGGTGGGAATTCCCACTTCCTTGATACGGAACGTCGCTTCGACGAACTCCAACGACACGGCATCGAATACATCGGCGTCGGCGTATCGGGTGGTGAAGTCGGTGCACGGACCGGTCCTGCGATCATGCCGGGTGGATCGAAAGAAGCCTACGAACATGTCGCACCGATCTTGACGAAGATTGCCGCTCACGTTGAAGGCGATCCATGTTGTGTCTATATTGGTCCGAAAGGCGCTGGTCACTTCGTCAAGATGGTTCATAACGGAATCGAGTATGCGGACATGCAACTGATTGCTGAAGCGTATAGCTTCCTCCGTTTCCGTCTCGGACTCGACGTCACGGAAGTCGCGGACATCTTCGCTGAGTGGAACGAAGGTGAACTGAAAAGTTACCTGATTGAGATTACAGCGGACATCCTCCGAAAAACGGATGATGAGACAGGGCAACCGTTGATTGATGTCATTCTCGATCAAGCCGGTCAAAAAGGAACTGGAAAATGGACGAGCCTGCAAGCCATTGATAATGGGATCGCCTCTTCGATCATCACGGAAGCCCTGTTCGCGCGTTACCTTTCAGCTATTAAAGAAGAACGCGTCGCAGCGTCTGCTGTCCTAAAGGGACCAGAAGACTTGTCAACGCTTGAGCGAGACGCGTGGGTCGAACGGATTCGTCAAGCGCTTTATATGGGGAAAGTTGCCGCATACGCGCAAGGCTTCACCCAGTACCGGACATCGTCTGAACTATACGACTGGAACTTACGCCTTGAGGAGATCGCCTTGATCTTCCGTGGTGGATGTATCATCCGGGCCGACTTCTTGAACGTCATCAGTGAAGCGTTTAAAAACGACGCGAACCTCTCGAACTTGATGCTCGCCCCATTCTTCGCTGAGAAAGTACAGGCGTATCAAGAATCGTTACGTCACGTCGTTGCCGAGGGAGCGTTATCTGGTTTTGCACTCCCATCTCTATCGACGTCACTGACGTATTACGATAGCTACCGGACAGCAAACTCGAATGCCAACATGTTGCAAGCCCAACGCGATTATTTCGGCGCTCACACGTATGCCCGGACAGACCGCGAAGGCATTTTCCATACGGACTGGCAATAAGGAATACAGCTCCCGACTCCTGTTTCATTTAGGAGTCGGGATTTCTTTTTTTGTTCACACAATCTTTCCTGAAATAAGAAATTACCGATTATACCTTGACAAAAGTGTTGGTCTATATGAAATTAGTATTAGATTAGAATTATTCTAGTGTGATAAATACAGATTACCTGTATGCACTAGAACAGATTCTAAATATAGAACCCTTGAGGAGGATTTTTATCATGTCTTTAATCGGAAGTGAAGTAAAACCATTCAGTGCATCAGCATTCCACAACGGAGAATTCGTTGACCTAACGGATGCCAACCTTCGCGGTAAATGGAGTGTCGTATGTTTCTACCCTGCAGACTTTACATTCGTTTGCCCGACAGAACTCGAAGATCTCCAAAACCAATACGCAACACTCAAAGCGCTTGACGTTGAAGTTTACTCTGTTTCAACAGATACGCATTTCACACATAAAGCATGGCACGAAACATCAGAAACAATCGGTAAAATCGAGTACGTCATGATCGGTGACCCATCACACGTCATCTCACGTAACTTCGAAGTCTTGAACGAACAAGATGGTCTTGCTGACCGCGGTACGTTCATCATTGATCCAGACGGCGTCATCCAAACAGTTGAGATCAACGCAGGCGGCATCGGTCGTGATGCGAGCACACTCGTCAACAAAATCAAAGCAGCACAATATGTACGTAACAATCCAGGCGAAGTCTGCCCAGCGAAATGGGAAGAAGGCTCTGCAACACTCACACCAAGCCTTGACCTCGTCGGAAAAATTTAAGGAGCGGATTCGCGATGGCTTTAGCACCAGACATTAAAGCACAACTCGCGCAATACCTCGAGCTTCTCGAAGGCGATCTCGTCCTAGCCGTTAGTGCTGGGACAGACGCCGTCTCGCTTGAGATGAGCGCACTCGTCGAAGAGATCGCAAGCATGACACCACGCATCTCCGTCGAGCAGGCAAGCCTTCCCCGGACACCAAGTTTCACAGTCAACCGTGTCGGTGAGACAAGCGGCATCACGTTCGCGGGAATCCCACTCGGTCATGAGTTCACGTCCCTCGTCCTCGCACTGCTTCAAGTCAGCGGTCGAGCACCGAAGGTCGATGCGGACGTCATCAAGCAGATTCAAGGCATTCAAGAAACGTACCACTTCGAGTCGTACATCAGCTTGAGCTGCCACAACTGCCCAGATGTCGTACAAGCATTGAACGTCATGAGCGTCCTCAACCCGAACATCAGTCACACGATGATTGATGGCGCGGCATTTAAAGCAGAAGTCGAACAAAAAGAGATCATGGCTGTTCCGACGGTCTTCGTCAACGGCGAAGCGTTTGGTAACGGACGGATGTCACTTGAAGAAATCTTGGCGAAGCTTGGCACAGGTGCCGATGCTTCTGATTTCGCTGATAAAGATCCATACGATGTCCTCGTCGTCGGTGGTGGTCCAGCTGGATCGAGTGCTGCCATCTATGCAGCTCGTAAAGGCATCCGGACAGGTATCGTCGCAGAGCGCTTCGGTGGACAAGTCATGGATACGATGAGCATCGAAAACTTCATCAGCATGAAGTACACGGAAGGACCAAAACTCGTCGCAAGTCTTGAGGAGCACGTCAAGGAGTATGGCATTGATGTCATGAACCTGCAACGAGCAACTCGTCTTGAGAAGAAAGACCTCCTTGAGCTCGAGCTTGAGAATGGTGCTGTCTTGAAGACGAAGAGTTTGATCCTTTCAACAGGTGCACGCTGGCGTAACGTTGGTGTCCCAGGTGAACTCGAATTCAAGAACAAAGGCGTCGCCTACTGCCCACACTGTGATGGTCCATTGTTCGAAGGAAAACGTGTCGCAGTCATCGGTGGCGGAAACTCAGGGATCGAAGCAGCCATCGATCTCGCGGGAATCGTCAAGCATGTCACGGTCCTTGAATTCGCACCGGAACTAAAAGCCGATGCTGTTCTTCAAGAACGCCTCGCTTCTCTTCCGAACGTCACGGTCGTCGTCAACGCACAGACGAAGGAAATCACAGGAACGGACAAAGTGAACGGTATCACGTACATGGAGCGCGAAACGAACGTCGAACGTCACGTCGAGCTCGAAGGTGTCTTCGTCCAGATCGGTCTTGTACCGAACACGGACTGGCTCGGTGAAACGGTGAGCCGTAACAAGTTCGGTGAAGTCCAAGTCGATCGCCACGGCGCAACGAACGTACCAGGCGTTTTCGCAGCAGGAGACTGCACGGATAGCGCGTATAAACAGATCATCATCTCGATGGGCTCTGGTGCAACAGCTGCACTGGGTGCTTTCGATCACTTGATCCGGAATTAATGCAAAAGAGCGGAACTCAGACGAGTTTCGCTCTTTTGTATTTCAATAGTAGATTTCACCAACAGATGAACAATGAAATTCTTTCGTGATGTGATGTCTAGTTAAGATACCTTGCTTCGCGTATGTACCACTGACCGTTACGACCATCGTTTGTCCTGCATCGATTCGGGTACCATCAAATCCTTTCTGTGTCCAAATGCCATCATTGATGGCTTGAGACGTCATCGAAAAGACATCAGAGAACCACTGTCGCTCACTTTGCTCCAAAAGTTCCGTTTCGAAATTCCCTGTGATCCGAACTTCTTTTTCACCTTGTGTTCGTTCAAGTGCTCGTTGACCATCTCCATAAATACTCAATTGAACATGCAACGGTTTTAACCGTTTGATTGCCCGTTCTTGAAAACGTTTTGGCGAAATCCAGTCCTCGTCTGCGAATTGATTTGCTGCAAGCAATGTGACGTCCGCATTTTCATGTGTCCGATTCAATTCTTGCACGATTTTTTCATATGCTGCGTAATAACGTTGATGTTGTGTCGTCTGATCCTTCGCCTCCGATATGACTGGTGACAATGAAGCGAATAAAAAAACAGCTGTCGCGATCTGATATTTCATTAACTTCCCCCTTCCTTTCGCTGTTCATTGTACAGAAAAAACAAAGAGTAGATTCAAAAACGACAACCGTTTTGGAGATTTTTTCATTTAAGACTGTATGAATAGATTAAACTCTTTTGGAATTAAGAACGAATGACGATTTTTTAGTCAATCTGACCCCTATAAATAATTCAAAGTTGACACTTTTGACTAGTCCAGGCATCTGATAGATTGAAGATATCTTAAAATCTATCATAAAGAAGGTTAGTCACATGCAAAAAGCAGCACCGTATTCTAGCACTCGTACCCGCCAGCTCGTCATCACTGCGATGTCAATCGCACTTGTTCTTGTAGCAACGATGTTAATCAAGATTCAATTACCAATCGCACTAAACGGTGGTCTCATTCATATGGGAACAGCAATGCTCTTTCTCATCGCGATTTTATTCGGTCCACGGACAGCATTGATTGCCGGTGCTGTTGGAATGGGGTTATTCGATCTTCTAACGGGTTATGCGATTTGGGCACCTGGTACGATCATCGCACGTGGACTTCAAGGATTGATCGTTGGTTACATCGCGTGGTCAGGTGGTCGTAACGGAACGAATGTCACGTTCAACTTGATCGGGATGATTGCTTCCGTTCCTGTCATGCTACTCGTCTACTTCGTGCATGAAGGGATTATGTTCAGCAACTGGGTCGCACCAGCCACTTCAATTCCAGGAAACATCACACAAAACGTCATCGGCATCCTCGTTGCGATTCCAGTCGGGATTGCACTGAAGAAAACACGTTTCTTCCGTAACTTCCGCTAAATCAAAAAACCGTCCGGCTCCTCGTGGAGTCGGACGGTTTTTCGTTTAGCGAATCGGTTGACCTTGTTCAAGCTCAAGCGTTTTAGCTGTTTCGGCATGGATCTGTTCGAACAGCTCCGGATTTTCAACGAGTGAGATTCCGTAAGACGGAATCATCTCCTTGATTTTTGCTTCCCACGTCGGTAGTTCGGACGGGAAACATTTCGCGAGTACTTCGAGCATGACCGGAACCGCTGTTGAGGCACCTGGCGACGCCCCAAGTAAGGCCGCAACAGATCCGTCGGCTGCACTGACGACCTCTGTTCCGAATTGGAGTGTCCCTTTTCCTTGCGGTGTATCCTTGATGACCTGGACACGTTGACCAGCGACGACGACATCCCAGTCTTCCGTCTTCGCATTCGGGATGAACTCTCGTAATTCGTTCATCCGTTGCTCCGTCGACAAGAGGACTTGCTCGATCAGATACTTCGTCAATCCCATCTCTTTTGCTCCCGCAGCAAGCATCGTCAAGACGTTGTTCGGTTTGACAGACGCGATCAAATCAAGATTCGATCCTGTCTTGAGGAACTTCGGTGAGAAGCCAGCAAACGGTCCGAAGAGAAGCGATTTCTTCCCATCGATGTATCGTGTATCCAAGTGCGGTACTGACATCGGTGGTGCTCCGACTTTCGCTTTTCCGTAGACTTTCGCATGATGCTGTTCGATGATTTCAGGATTTTTACAGACGAGGAATAAACCACTGACCGGGAAACCACCGATTTGCTTCGATTCCTCGATGCCTGTTTTTTGGAGCAACGGTAGACTACCACCGCCACCCCCGATGAAGACGAACTGCGCCGTATGATGCTCAATCCGGTGATCGCGCTCATTCTTCACTTTGACTTCCCAACCCCCGTCAACACGCTTCAAATCCTCGACACCGTGCTGATAGTTGATCGCTACATCGTGTTGTGCGAGATATTCAAACAGGATTCGTGTCAACGCACCAAAGTTGACGTCCGTTCCTGAATCGATTTTTGTCGCAGCGATCGGCTCTGGTGACGTCCGACCGTTCATGATGAGTGGAATCCACTCGGCTAATTTCGCTGGATCCTCTGAATATTCCATTCCTGCAAACAACGGATTCGCTGATAGCGCTTCCAATCGTTTTTTCAGGAATTCGACGTTTTCTGTTCCTTCGACCATGCTCATATGTGGAATCGGCATGATGAATTCTTTCGGATTCGGCAAGACACCTTCCTTAACGAGATGCGACCAGAATTGACGTGACAGTTGGAACTGTTCGTTTACTTTGACTGCTTTACTGATATCGATCGAACCATCGGCGTTTTCTGTCGTATAGTTCAGTTCACATAGTGCGGCGTGACCTGTTCCGGCATTGTTCCACTCATTCGAGCTTTCTTCCCCGGCACTCGCGAGTTTCTCGAATACCTTGATGTTCATCTCAGGCGCGAGTTCTTTTAACAAGACCCCTAACGTCGCGCTCATGACTCCGGCACCAATTAAAATAACGTCTGTTTTTTTAGGCATACTGCTCATGATATCCTTCCTATCCCCGTTGATATTATGGACTACCTGTCATGAAAAACTTCCCCCTCATGACGACAACTTACCTTTCCATTATAACCCTATCATAGCTTGCACAGAAAGGAACTTCTTTTACATTCAGAAATGTGCAAAAGCGATGATTCAGAATAAGAAGATGTTCGTTAGCCGGCACACAATCAGGCATGACTTTGACGAAAAACGGTAATCATATAACGAAAGTAAAAGGAGGAACACTTATGGCGACACGCTGGATATTCGGCAATCAATTGAATCACGATCTCCCTTTATTACAGGAAGCAAACAAACAAGACGACGTCATCCTGATGGTCGAAGCGACCTCGCGCTCCAAGTGGAAGACGTACCATAAACAAAAGCTCGTCCTTGTCTTCTCAGCGATGCGACATTTTGCGGAAGAACTGCGCGAGAAGGGCTTCACTGTCGATTACCGGGAAGCCGATTCGTTCGATCAGGCATTCCAGACGCACCGGAAAGATCATGATCCGGATCATGTATTTTATACAGCGATCACGGACGAACCGATGCGCAAGGCGATGCACAAGTGGCAAGACGCTTTACCGAAGAAAATCACGGTCGAGGTCTGTTCCGACGTGCCGTTGTTTTTACTGACACAGGAAGAAGCGGTCGAAGCAATTGGCGACAAGCCATACAAGATGGATCGGTTTTATCGCAAACTGCGCAAGGAACGAAACGTTCTCATGAACGGCTCTAAACCGATCGGTGGAAAGTGGTCGTTTGACGCCGAGAACCGGAAACCGGCGAAGTCGGGGACGACGTTTCCGGATCCCGTTCAGTTTCGTCCCGATCGCATCACAAAGGACGTCATCGACAAGGTCGAGCGTGATTTTTCCGATCATCCAGGAGCACTTGATTCCTTTCATTGGCCGGTTACGCGAAAGGAAGCGATGCAGGCTCTCCATCGTTTCATCGAAGAGCGGCTTGAGACGTTCGGGACGTATCAAGACGCCATGCTGACCGGGGAAGATACGTTATCGCATTCGCTCTTGTCAGCAGTAATCAATCTCGGCTTACTGACACCGGAAGAGGTCATTCGTCAAGTCGAGGCAGCACTTGAAGAACAGGATGCTCCGCTCAATGCGGTCGAAGGTTTCATACGCCAAATCCTCGGCTGGCGCGAATACATGCGTGCCGTCTATCTAGCCGAGATGCCAGACTACGCTTCCGTCAATGTGCTACGGCATGAAGCGGATCTACCGGACTTTTTCTGGACCGGGAAGACGAACATGAACTGTGTCGCTGAATCGTTACGTCCTGTCGTCGAGCATGCCCATAATCACCACATCCAGCGCTTGATGGTGCTCGGGAACTTCGCTAATCTGTTTGCGATCTCACCGCAACAGACGGCAGACTGGTTTAATGAGATGTACATCGATGCCTACGACTGGGTCGTTTTACCGAACGTTCTCGGGATGGCGCTACATGCCGACGGGGGAACGTTATCGACTAAACCGTACATCGCTTCGGCGAACTACATCCATAAGATGAGTGATTATTGCAAAGGATGTCCGTTCCATCAAAAGGACCTGCTTGGCGAAGATGCCTGTCCGTTTAACGCCTTGTACTGGGACTTCATCGACCGGCATGAAAAACGCTTCGCTGATAATCAGCGGATGTCGATGATGTATCGGCAATGGGGAAAGCGCGATGCGGACAGCAAACGCGATATTCGAAAGAAAGCTAAAGCACTTCGGAAACAACTACAGGATGGTGCTTTCGATACACCATGAAACAAGCCGGTCGGATTAGGTCCGACCGGCTTGTTTTGGCTTACGCACTTTTTTGATTAGCTGCTTGTTGTTTCTTTTTCCGGAGGTGATACAGTCCGAATAGTCCGAGGAACCAGACCGGTGTCAGCAACAAGGCTGGACGTGTGTCGTCAGCAAACAGCATGACGACGAGAATGACGGCAAACAATCCGAGCACGAGGTAATTGACGAGTGGTGTCAATGGTGCTTTGAATGTCGATGCTGCATGTAATTCCGGATTTTGTTTCTTGTACCGGAGATGACAGACGAGGATGACACCCCAGACCCAGATGAAGCAGATTGCACTGATCGTCGTGACGATACTGAACGCTTGTCCCGGTAACAGCTTACTGAGCAAAGCACCGACTGAGACGACGATCGTCGAGACGAACAAGGCGTTTGCTGGAACATGATTTTTGTTCAACTTCGAGAACTTGTTCGACGCTTGCTGTTGATTTCCCAGGTTATA
>NZ_DJUM01000013.1:0-767 GCF_002440475.1 Exiguobacterium sp. UBA6282
GAGGATAGGACGTTGCCAGGCACTTGACCGATCTGCAGATTGCAGGTCGGTTTTTTGTGTGTAGTCCCGAAAGAAATAGAAAAACTGACAAGTGAACGTCAATCCGTCATCAAGTCAGTTTTAAGACAAGCATCTAGATTAAAAAGAAGGTGTTGTATCAAGAAGGCGAGACTTGATTTGACGTAATAGCGCTGCAGCACGCGCTTCAAGAGGTGCTGGTAATTGATTTAAGGAGAAATATTGTAAGTCGAGACTCTCTCCATCTGTCATTTGTAATGTACCGGATACGTCTTTTGCTTGAAAGAGATGAATCACACTGTAGGTTTGGTCACCATTTGGATAACGGAAGAAGTAATCAGGACCAGAAAAGACGTCTAGCAGTTGAACGCTTTGTGCTTGAAGTCCGGTTTCTTCCTGCAACTCACGCATCGCGACTTCTTCAAGTGTCTCACCCGGTTCCATTGAACCACCGGGGAGCCCCCCAACTGTGCGTATCCGAACGATATTGAAATAGCAGTTCAAATTGTGAATTCATGACGAGTACGGTCGCGCCTACACTGATCAACGGTCGATTTCCTACGATTTTTCGTAAATCTAATAAGTATCCCATCTGTTCACTCCTTTCGTATCAGTATAGAAGAATATTCATTAGGACAGTTAGTAAAAAGAAATGAGGCAAAAAGACTTGCCAATTTAAAAAACACATGTTATATTAATATCTGTCGAAACGTTATATCATCGCGGGGTGGAGCAGTCTGGTAGCTCGT
>NZ_DJUM01000013.1:863-16252 GCF_002440475.1 Exiguobacterium sp. UBA6282
GGTTCAAATCCGGCCCCCGCAACCAATTTTAAACTTAACTTCAACTTTACTACGAAACGTTCAGCGTTTCGTATTTTTTTTTGCCTTTTTCGTCCGGTACAATAGAGAAGGACGAACAGTACGTATTAAAGGAGGAGACATCGTATGATAGAACTGGAAATGAACAGCTTGGAAGAAACGACTGCCTTAGCTCTTGAACTCGGACGACGTGCTGAAGCAGGGATGGTCATTACGCTTGACGGAGATTTAGGTGCTGGGAAAACGACCTTTACTCAAAGCTTTGCGAAAGGATTAGGTGTGACGCGTCATGTCAATAGCCCTACCTTTACGATCATGAAAGTCTATACGGGACGTCTCCCTCTCTATCATATGGATGTTTATCGCCTGGAAGGTTCCGGTGATGATATCGGACTTGAAGAATATTTGAATGGTGAAGGCGTCGCCGTCGTCGAGTGGTCTGAATTGATTGCGGACAGCCTTCCACCGGAACGGTTGGCAATCACGATTACACGAACGGGTGACGATAGCCGCCGTTTTGAGCTGACACCGATCGGAGAACGATACATTACATTATGTGAGGGATTGAGATCATGAAAATCGTAGCTATTGATACATCGACGAAACAATTATCGGTCGCTCTTTCAGACGGAAAACAGATCGTAGCAGAAGCTTCTTACGTCACGTCTTTGAATCATGCGACAAAACTCATGCCGTTGCTTGAGCGCTTGATGGTGGAAGCAAAATGGACACCATCCCAACTGACACGCGTCGTCGTTGCTGACGGTCCTGGTTCTTATACGGGATTACGGATTGGTGCGACAACAGCGAAGACACTTGCCTATACACTCGGTATCGAACTGGTTGCGGTCTCGACACTTGAGTTGATGGCGGCTTCGACAGGTCATACGGGACGTGTTGCAGCGATTCAAGATGCACGACGCGGATCAGGTTTTGTCGGAGTATACGACGCCGGGAAACGAATCGGTGAAGAACAACATGTCGAAATCGCCTCTTTTGTGAAGACGTTAGCGCCAGATACGCTCATCACAGGAGACGTCGATACATTTGAAGAACTTCTTCAACCATTTGAAAAGGCGGCTCCTGCGTTTCGGACGCCGCGTGCCGGAGTGCTCGCCTTACTCGGTGCAACACGCGAGACAGTCGAAGCGCATGCGTTTGAGCCACGTTACCTGCGTCTGGCTGAAGCAGAAGCGAAATGGATCGAGGCACAGCGTCATGAGTAAGGGGATTCGTCGCATGACCGTAAACGATGCTGCAGGTGTTCACGCCGTCGAACTCGAATCGTTTGCGACACCGTGGACACTGGATGCCTTCGAAGCAGAAATGACACAAAATCCGAATGCCTATTATGTCGTTGCCGATCAAGATGGTATCGTCGGGTTTGCTGGTCTGTGGCATATTGCGGATGAAGGACATATTACGAATATTGCCGTCAAGCAGTCGCACCGCGGACAAGGACTTGGGGAAGACTTGCTAACGGCATTGATCGCGGTCGGTCGTGCACTCGATTTACGAGCGATGACACTTGAAGTACGTGTCTCGAACACACCGGCGCGAACCTTATATGAAAAACTCGGATTTCACTATGTTGGTATCCGAAAACGATATTATCAGGACAACAATGAAGATGCTGCCATCTATTGGCTGGAGCTGGAGGGAGAAGACTTATGACACAACCATTGATTCTAGCAATCGAATCGAGCTGCGACGAAACGGCGGCTGCCGTCGTTCGTGGAGGAACCAACGTCTTATCGAATGTCGTCTCGTCTCAAATTGAAAGTCATAAACGATTCGGTGGAGTCGTGCCTGAAGTGGCATCACGACATCATGTCGAACGAATCACATACGTCATCGATGATGCGTTGACGGAAGCAAACGTAACGATCGACGATATCGATGCGATCGCTGTCACGGAAGGTCCCGGACTGGTCGGGGCATTACTCGTTGGTGTCAGTGCGGCAAAGACACTTGCTTTTGCGCATAATAAGCCTTTGATCGGTGTTCATCATATCGCAGGTCATATCTACGCGAATCGTCTCGTACAAGAGCTTGAATTCCCGCTCGTCTGTTTGATTGCATCAGGTGGGCATACGGAACTGATTTACATGCCAGAAGACGGTGTATATGAAGTCATCGGTGAAACACGAGATGATGCAGCAGGGGAAGCCTATGATAAAGTCGCTCGAACATTGAAGTTACCGTATCCAGGTGGTCCACGAATCGATCAGTTGGCACAAACCGGTCAGGATACGTTCCATTTTCCACGCGTCTGGCTCGAGAAGGACTCGTATGACTTTAGCTTCAGCGGTTTAAAGTCAGCGGTCATCAATGCCGTGCATAACGCTGAGCAACGGGGAGAAGTGATCATCCCGGAAGATTTAGCTGCGAGTTTCCAAGCGAGCGTCGTCGAAGTCCTCGTGACGAAGGCGATCCGTGCCGTGAAGGATAAAGGGGGACGCCAACTGCTGCTTGCTGGTGGTGTCGCCGCCAACAAAGGATTACGTAACGGTCTCGAAGCAGCGTGTGCGAAGGAAGGAATCGATCTCGTCATTCCGCCGATGCACTTGTGTGGAGACAATGCGGCGATGATCGGAGCGGCTGCGATTCATCCATATCGCGCGTTACGCTATTCGACACTTGCCATGAATGCAGAACCTGGGCTAGATTTAAAGTAAGGAATCCGAACAACTTGGGGGAAATGGAATGAAAAAAGTCATCATCGCATTGTTAGCGGTACTGGTCATCGTCGCGATCGGACTTCAGGTCCGAGAAATCGTCAACGCATACCAAGTCGCCTATAAGGAAGAACTCGTACCCGATAAGAAAGCGGTCGAGACGAACACGAAACAACGTCCACTTTACGAAATCGGACGAGCAGAAGGGGAAAAAACCCGAATTCAAAAGTTGTACGCTTTTGATCAGACAATCAATGGGAAGCTCAGTAACGTCGTCATCGTCGATCGGAAGTACGGTTTAACGAACAAGGCGAGTGATGATTATTTCATGATTGCTCCCGGAACACCAGTGACGAATCAAGAGAAGAAGTCATTCGAACCGATGATTCAAAAGATGGATGCGGAACAAGTCCAAGCAGAAGTGATCTCGAAGCACGAGGTGACAGCTGTTGAAAACAATAAAAAACGAACTGTGACGTTATTTAAGGTCTTTTATAAAGATACGGATCAAAACGAATACCTCTTCTTCATCGAAAAAGAGGGCGGGCTGAAACTCGATCTATTCAAGAAGGGCTACTCACGTCTTTCCAATTACTAATCCATTAAAACAGCGGATTCCTAAAAAGGAGTCCGCTGTTGTTCGTTCATTGCCATTCAGTGATACCGGTCAAGTCATCATAGATGCGATCCGGATCAAGATTTAATTCTTCGACCGGAAGTCCGTTTCGATTGATCCATGCCGTTTTGAAGCCGAAACTCTTTGCCCCGGTGATGTCCCAACCGTTCGAGGACATGAAGAGGATCTCCTCGCGTTTTAAACCGAGTGTGTTCAACGCATGCATATAAGAAGCAGGTGCTGGTTTATAGTGTTTGATGTCATCAACACTGACGAGATGTTCGAACCGATCGGCTAAACCTGACTGTTCGATCAACGGATCGAGCATATCATGGGAACCATTCGAGAAGACGACCAAACGCTTATGCGCCATCGTCTCGAGAACAGAGCTAACTTCTGGGTACACATCAAGTGTCAGGTACGTCTCCATTAAAGTCGTGATTTGTTCCTCGGTCACATGGAGCTTCAGTTCGAGTAACGTATAGCGGAGGGCATCTTGTGTCACTTGGCTGAACGGCACATATTGTCCGTTTAATTGTCGGAGGAAAGAGTACTCCAGTTGTTTCTCTCGCCAGCGTTTACTGATCGCTTCTCCGTGTCCCGGATACAGCTCCTCTGCTTGCTCTTTGACGGAATGGACATCGAATAATGTACCGTAGACGTCAAAGACGAGTGCTTGAATCGTCATAAAAACATTCATCTCACTTTCATAGAGTCTGTTTTAAGAATTCCCTTACATGACGGATTCAAACGATACTTATGAATGCACCTGCTGCAAAAAGCGATGAAACGTCTGTGCGAACGCGCGACAAGCGGCTTGTTTCTCCGGTGTGTTCGGATCAAACTCAATCTTCAAGCCATCCGTGACGATGGTCGCCCCAGCTTCTTTTAATGCGTCTTCAATCAAATCAACGGCTGCGCAGTACTTCGGATAATCAAGATCACCCGAGCCAAAAGCAGCAGCCGGCATCCCGTCTAAAAATTGTTCCCGTAGCTCCTCGACGAAATCTTCTGCTTCATACGGTAAATCACCGTCTCCCCATGTATATGAGCCGAGTAATAGACCATCAAAACGTGATAGATCCTCCCCGACGAATTGATCCAGTTCTGTGATCGTCACGTTGACATCGTGTTGCTCGAGCTCACGTTGAATGATCGAGACGATATCTTCCGTATTACCGGACATGCTGACGAATCCAATTGCAATCTGCATGCATGTTCCTCCTTTCGCTGTACTTCCTTACTTTAATTGATAATGATTATCAATGTCAAAAGATCATATAAAAAAACACCTTCCGAAGAAGATGCTTTTTCATACATTAGTCTTGTAGTTCGGCCCATTCCTCAATGGAACGAATGACCGGTTCGAGTTGACGCCCTTTGTCGGTCAAACTGTATTGAATCTTAATCGGACGATCGGGAATGACAGTCCGGATGACGATGCCTTCCGCTTCGAGCTCCTTCATACGTTCCGTGAGCATACGACCTGATAATTCGGGGATGGCATCTTGAATCTCATTGAAACGACATGTCTTCGTCAACAAGTGACGTAAAATCAGACCTGTCCATTTCTTACCTAAGATTTCAAAGGCATGTTCGACTTTGGGACAAAGAGCCGGTTGGATTGCGACTTCTTCCATCAGCACTCATCCTTTCTATAGTTGTAGTATACCCGCTTCTGCTAAAAAAATCGAATCATTTTACTTAATGTAACAAAAAGAACTAAAACAAATCTATTTACTTTTAGTAAGTGATAAGATATAGTCTGTTTATCGAGTTACTTAAAGTAACTTAAAAACATTAGGTAAAAGGAGAAGAGAGAAATGATGGATACAGGACTTTTAATCATTCGTTTAATCATCGGTTTAACATTTGCTGCACACGGTACACAAAAATTATTTGGTTGGTTTGGTGGACACGGCATCGCTGGAACAGGCGGTTGGTTCGAATCAATTGGCATGAAGCCAGGAAAAGCACTCGCGATTACAGCGGGTCTTGCTGAATTAATCGGTGGATTATTGTTTGCAGGCGGGGTATTCCTCTGGATCGCTGCAATCCTCATCATCGGTTCGATGCTTGTCGCGATCGTTAAAGTACACGGTGCGAATGGTTACTGGGTGACGCAGAACGGGTACGAATACAACATGGCATTGATCGTTATCGCCCTTGGAGTGGCGATGATCGGTGCTGGAGACTATTCACTCGCTGCACTCATCGGGTGAGGAAAAAGGTGGGTCATTCATGAAGTTCGAGGCATCAACGCTTAGCGCAAAAGACAATTATAAATTACTGATCGGAAGCATCATTCCGCGTCCGATTGCCTTCGTGACGACGCTAGGGGAAGACGGGACGGTCAACGCCGCCCCCTTTTCCTTCTTTACGGTCGCATCAAGTAGTCCGCCACAACTGGTGATTGCCGTACAACGGACGGATCAGGGACAAAAGGATACGGCACGTAATATCCTAGCAAAACAAAGCTATGTCATCCATATCGTCAGCGAAGAAATCGTCGACGCAGTCAATGAGACGGCTGCGCCACTCGCTTACGGTGAAAGTGAACTCGAACGGACGGATTTAACGCTCGTCGATAGCGATGCAATCGACGTGCCCGGAATCGCGGAAGCGAAAATCCGGTTCGAGATGCGCTTAACGCAACACGTCGAGCTAGAAGGTGCCGATCTTTTGATCGGGGAAGTACTGCGCTATCACGTCGCGGATGAACTCGTAGAGTCGTTCCGGATTGACGCAGCAGGATTGAAGGCTGTCGCTCGTTTAGCAGGGAATGATTATGCGACGATCGGGAAGACGTTTACGATTGCCCGACCGACAAAATGATAGTAGTGTGAATGCTTGATTCATCGTACGATTCGTTTTGATTCAAACAAAAGGAGTGGAGATACCGGTCTAGCTACCGGAATCTCCACTCCTTTTTCTCATGTCGTTCATCTGATTCATCGATCGGACTTCAAGGTTGCGAATCGATTTCGTTTGAAGAGGCTTCAAGACCATGACGTTTACTGTACTGATAGCCATCGAGCAAATAAAAGACGATTGCGAGTGCCCAAATGCCGACACAGCTGATCAAGAAAGCGGTGAGCGGTGAGACACTACCGTAATACGATAGGATCAACGGGTCAGTGAGTTCGACGAATAGCTGTGTCGTCAGGAGCGTACAGCATAATCCCGAGAGTAAACTGACGAAAAGACCGCTCCATGTCTGGATGACGAGACCAATCATACAAGAAATCAGGAGAAACAAAGGAAGCGCGGCATTAAAAGCATCCGGCCGGATGAAGGTCGACACGTAGTCCGCATACATCGGTACGAAATAAAGGATGCCGGATAGCAGTCCTTGAATCAGGTTGATGAAAAAGCTTTTCGTTCGCATCAGTGTTGGTTCTCCCATCGTTCCATCAATTCGAGTAGATCGACATCGATCTGGTCCCGTTCCGCAGATAACGCTGTCGCTTTTGGAATATCATTAAAGACTTCCGGTTCGCAAAGCAACTGTTCGATTTCCGCTGAACGCTGTTCGAGCCGTTCAATATCTTGTTCGAGTTGTTCGATTTGCTGACGGCGTTTTTTTTCTTCTTTCTGTGCTTCTTTGTCGATCGTCTTCGATGCCGTGACTTTTGCCGCTTTTGCCTCTTCGGCTTCAAGGCGAGCGATTTCTTCTTGTTCGGCCTTCTTCTCTGTGTAGTACGAATAATCGCCGAGGTATTCTGTCACACCAGCTTCACTCATCTCGATGACGCGTGTCGCGATCCGATCGATGAAGTAGCGGTCATGGGAGACGAAGAGTAGCGTACCTTCATAGTCGACGAGAGCGTTCTCAAGGACCATCTTCGAATCAAGATCCAAGTGGTTCGTTGGCTCGTCAAGGATGAGGACGTTCGTCTTCCGGAGTTTCAGTTTTGCGAGCGCGAGACGTCCGCGTTCGCCACCAGACAATTCATGAACGATTTTGAAGACATCGTCGCCGCTGAACAGGAATTGTCCGAGCACAGAACGGACTTCTTGTTCGCGCATCAGTGGCCATTCGTTCCAAATCTCATCGATGACACGGTTCCGGTCATTGAGTTCCGCTTGCTCTTGATCGTAATACCCGATCGAGACGCCGGTGCCGAAACGGAAATCACCGAAGAGAGGACGTAAACGACCGACGAGGACTTTTAAGAGCGTCGACTTCCCGATTCCGTTCGGTCCGACGAGTGCCAGTGATTCGCCGCGTTGCAAGCGGAACGTGATGTCTTTTGAGACAGCTTCTTCGTAACCGATCGCCAGTTGATTGACTTGAAGAACGTCATTCCCGCTCTGTTTTTCGATTGGGAAGGAGAGGACCGTACTGCGTTCATCTCCATCTGGTCGATCGAGCCGGTCGACCTTCTCGAGCCGTTTTCGAACGCTTTGAGCACGCTTTGTCGTCGTCGCCCGAGCGATGTTTCGTTGAATGAAGTCCTGCATCTTTGCGATTTCTT
The DNA here is from genome assembly GCF_002440475.1 of Exiguobacterium sp. UBA6282. Classification (NCBI taxonomy): domain Bacteria; kingdom Bacillati; phylum Bacillota; class Bacilli; order Caryophanales; genus Exiguobacterium; species Exiguobacterium sp. UBA6282. The sequence goes on from NZ_DJUM01000013.1 coordinate 8,654, forward strand.
CTTGCTGCTGTTCGAACTGTTTCATTTCTTGATCGTACAATGCCGCTTTTTGCTCGAGGTACTTCGTATAGTTCCCCGTGAACTTACGACAGACATTACGAGAGAGCTCATAGACGACATTGACGACTTGATCGAGGAAGTACCGATCGTGCGAGACGATCAGAACGGCACCACGATAACCACCGAGGTAACTTTCAAGCCAAGCAAGCGTATCGATATCCAGGTGGTTTGTCGGCTCATCGAGAATGAGAAGCTCTGGTGCTTGCAGGAGCATCTTCGCTAAGGCGAGCCGTGTCCGTTGACCCCCGGACAATGTCTGGATCCGGCGTGAGTAATCGTCTGGATAAAAGCGCATGCCATGCAGGACGGAGCGAATATTCGCTTCAAACTGATAACCACCTGCTTCTGAGAAGTCGTGTTGCGCTTGATCGTACGTCTTCAGAAGTCGATCGTAAGCGACCGGGTCGTTCAAAATGTGCTCCATGCCCATCTCGATTTCCATCCGGCGCAGTGTCCGTTCTTGTTCTTGCAGATGTTCAAAGACGGTCAGCATCTCGTTCCAGATCGTCTCATTCGATTCGAGACCACTGTCTTGCGCGAGATAGCCGATTTTGACATCTTTACCTTTCATGATATCGCCCGAGTCATGACTGAGTTCACCAGCGATGATTTTGAGCAAGGTTGATTTACCGGCACCATTTCGACCGACGAGCGCAATTCGGTCGCGTTCCTGTACTTCTAGTTTGATATTTTCTAAAATCGGCTCGACGCCGAATGATTTCGAGAGTTGGTTGACTTGTAAGAGTATCATTTCCATCCATCCTTCCACCCTTTAGTCTATCACGAACAAAAGCGCGAGGTCCTGCGGAATATATTATTTGTGACTCTATGTGAAGTGGTTTACAATCAAGGAGAGTAGAAAGCTTTTTGCAAAGATTTGGGTGCCACGATGGATGTGGCCGAAGGGGGAACTGCAGGATGAATGGACCAGACACAAAAATTCCACAAGCGACAGCAAAACGGTTGCCGCTATATTATCGTTTCATCCAAAGTTTATACAATTCAGGTAAGCTCCGCGTCTCTTCTGCTGAGTTAAGCGAGGCGGTGAAGGTTGATTCAGCAACGATTCGTCGCGACTTTTCCTACTTTGGGGCACTAGGGAAGAAGGGGTATGGATATAACGTTCAACATCTCTTAACGTTTTTCCGGAAAACCTTGAATCAAGATGAGGTGACGAATGTTGCCTTGATCGGGGTCGGTCATCTCGGAACAGCGTTTGCAAATTATAACTTTTTAAAGAATAATAGTACTCGGATAGTCGTTGCGTTTGATGCGGACGAAGAGAAGGTCGGAACAACGACGCATGACGTTCCAATCTATCATGTTTCGGACATGAAAGAACAAATCGAAGCGAATCAGGTCGATGTCGCCATCTTGACGGTTCCATCCCAGTTCGCACAGTCAGTAGCGGATGAGTTAGTCGAGTATGGTGTGACAGGCATTCTGAACTTTACGCCTGCACGGTTGAACGTGCCAGCGAGCGTTCGGGTTCATCACATCGATTTATCGATCGAGTTGCAGTCGTTAGTTTATTTCATGAAGCATTATTCGCAATCAGCTGAAGGAGTGAAATCATAATGGAAAACCTTATCCCGCTCACGTTAGGTATCGGACCTGCGAGTATCGGATTAATCGCTGTCGTCGCGTTGATCATCTTCGGACCGAAGAAGTTACCGGAATTCGGTCGTGCTGCCGGTCAAACATTGAAAGAGTTCAAGAATGCCACGAACGGCATCATGGACGACGATAAAAAGGACGAACCGAAAGAGAAGTGATTGAATCATGACGGTTGATCAAGAACAAAGCATGACGTCGCACCTAGACGAACTGCGTAAGCGGATTGTCTGGTCGCTCCTCATCGTCGTCGTCCTGTTCGCTGTCGCATTTCCGCTCGTCCGACCGCTCGTCCGTTTTCTGCAAGCGGACTTAAAAGAGCTCGGTATCGGATTAAATGCCTTCAACGTCGCCGATCCTTTAATGTTGTATTTGAATCTTGCGTTCATCATCGCGCTGATTTTAGCGTCACCGTTCTGGATGTATCAACTGTGGGCATTCGTCCGACCAGGGCTTTATGAAAAGGAACAAAAAGCAACATTGACATATATTCCAGTCATCTTCTTTCTATTTTTGGCTGGTGTAGCCTTCTCGTATTTCTGGTTGCTTCCTTTCTTGCTCGAAGTCTCAACGGATCTCGGGAAAGAATTGGGGATCGAGCAAGTCATCGGGGTCGAAAACTACTTCAGTTTCTTGATCCGGTTGACGATGCCGTTTGGTCTTCTCTTCCAATTGCCGGTCGTGACGATGTTCCTGACACGTCTTGGTCTTGTGACGCCATATTTCATGCGAAAGAATCGGAAATATGCGTATTTCGCGCTGTTCGTCGTTGCGGCATTGATCGCACCGCCGGACGTGACGTCACACTTGATGATCTCAGTGCCGTTGTTCGTTCTCTATGAAATCAGTATCTTGATTTCTGCGCGGACGTATAAAAAGGTCTTGATCCTCGAGCAACAGGCAGAGCTTGAACGACAGGCGGATTTGATGCGTGAATTGAATAAATGAATCGTGAATTCCTTCCAGCAATTTCGGGAGGAATTCTTTTTTATGAAAGCGTTATGTTTATATTGATAAAGCAGTTAGCGATGCGTATACTAAAGATAATTCATGGGGGCTTAGCTCAGCTGGGAGAGCGTTTGGCTGGCAGCCAAAAGGTCGTCGGTTCGATCCCGATAGTCTCCACCAAGTGCATACGTTCAACTCCTCGAGTGCTCGAGGAGTTTTTTTATGTTCCCAGTTAAATTCCTTCCAAATATAAAATGTCACCAAAAAGAAATAAATTAAAAAAATAGACAAATATAAATTGTTTATTTCCATTAACTTCATTAAACTAAAAATACAGAATTTTCTTTAAACTGTTTTATTAGTATTACTACTATGGTTTTACAGAAAAGGGGAAACGAACGCATGAAGAAGAAGATTGCACTTATGGCAGCCGTCTTAATGACGTCTTCCAATCTAGTCAGTGCGCAAGGTGCACTGTCCTCGCAAGACAAAGCGACGGGTCAAAAACCGCAGGCGCTCTCACTGAAGAAATCGGGGCAAGAAAAGAACTACAAACAATCGGATAAAGTCCGAGTCGTCATTGAGATGGAACAAAAACCGGCGATTCAAATCGCCCAAGCTCAAAACAAGCGGTATAGCACATTGAGTAATGCCGAAAAGGAATCGATCAAGGATCGACTCGTCAGCGTCCAAAAATCAGTCAAGTCAGCTATCGCTAAAAAGGCGATTCCTGTTACATATAAAGAAAGCTTCACAACCGTCATCAACGGATTCAGTGGTGAAGTGAAGTTCGGTGACATCGAAGATATCAAACAACTCGACGGAGTCAAAAGTGTACATATCGCGCACGAATATGCGCGCCCAACCGTCGATAAAGGTGCCAAGCCAGACATGCTGTACAGCAAGGACATGGTCAATGCGAAGGAAACGTGGCAGGACTATGGCTTCAAAGGGGAAGGAACCGTCGTCGCGGTCATCGATACGGGAATTGATCCATCGCACAAGGACATGGTCTTGAGTCCAGAGACAAAGGTGGATTTAACCTCTTCGAAAGTCGAGAGTGCGAAAGAAACAAAAGGCTTAAAAGGAAAGTACTTCACGGAAAAAGTACCGTACGGCTATAACTATGCCGATCACGACAGCGAAATCCGTGACTTAGGTGCGGGGGCATCGATGCACGGGATGCACGTCGCAGGTACGGTCGGAGCAAACGGGGATGAAGCGAACGGCGGCATTAAAGGGGTCGCTCCAGAAACACAGCTCCTTGCGATGAAGGTCTTCGGTAACGATCCAGGGATGCCATCGACATTTAGTGATATCTACATCAAAGCAATCGATGATGCCATCGCACTTGGAGCGGACGTCATCAACATGAGCCTGGGTTCGACGGCATCGTTCGTCAATGCAGATGATCCGGAGCAACGCGCGATCGTCAACGCGATGAACAACGGTATCTTGTGTGCGATCTCTGCTGGTAACTCGGCGTTTGCAGGTCATGGTGCGGGTAATCCATATACAGCAAACCCGGATATCGGTGTCGTTGGTGCACCAGGATTGACGAGCCAGGCGCTCCAAGTCGCGTCACTCGAAAATACGAAATTGACGCTTGAAGGCATGGCGCTGACGATTGACGGTCAGGATGCCGGTTATTTGGCATACCAAAAACAAGATTCGCCGAATCCGATTGCCGTCTTCGATAAAGAGAAGAAGGATGTCGTGTATGTCGGTGACGGTCAAGCTTCGAACTATGAAGGTAAAGACGTCAAAGGGAAACTCGTCTTCGTCGTGCGAACAGGTGATTTTAACTACAGCATGATTCAAGCAGAAGCTGAGAAGCAAGGCGCAGCAGGTGTCATCGTCCGTGGTAAAGTCGATCATGGGGATTACGTCAGCATGGCACTCAACAATCCGACGATTCCACTCGTGACGCTTAGCATCGCGGACGGGAATGATCTCGAAGCAAAAGCAAAAGAAGGCAAGGCAATCGCAGTGACATTTGACGGAAAAGCGGTCTCAACCGATAACCCGGTCGCAGGACAAATGTCTGACTTCACGTCATGGGGTGTCACGCCAAGCCTTGACTTCAAGCCGGAAATCACGGCACCAGGTGGGAAAATCTATTCGACGCTTAATGATAACGAGTATGGCGTCATGAGCGGTACATCGATGGCAGCACCACACGTCGCTGGTGGAACAGCACTCGTCATGCAACGGATTGCGAAGGACTTCAAAGTCACTGGTGCAACACGCGTTAAACTCGCCAAAAACATCTTGATGAATACATCGCGTCCGCAACTCGATCAAGGAAAATACAACGCACAATTGAAAACGGGCAACTTCTACTCCCCACGTCGTGAGGGAGCTGGACTGATGGATCTTCGTGCTGCGATGAAGACACCAGTCGTCATCACAGAGACGAAGTCAGGTGAAGGCAAGGCATCCTTGAAGGAAGTCGGCGAGAAGTTCACATTCACGCTTGATTTAAAAAACTACAGCAATGAAAAAGTGACGTATAAGCTAGCGGGAACGGTTCAATCAGATCTCGGTGCAAAAGGATCGAACTTCCTTGAAGCAAATGGAATCTTCAAAAAAGGAACGATCGGTACGGTAGATGCCAACACAGGCACATACCCGATCTCATTTGCAGTCGGCTCGAAGAAAGCGAGTTCAGTCTCGATTAATCCGAAGAGCTCAACGAAAGTCAGCGTGTCAGTCGATTTGAAGAACACGACTGACTGGGCGAACGAGCTTCCGCTTGAACAAGTCTTTAAAAACGGCTACTTCGTCGAAGGATTCGTCCGTCTGATCGATACGAAGAGCAAAAATCCAGAACTGACAGTTCCTTATGTTGGATTCAAAGGAAAATGGGATCAAGCTCCGATTTTAGATGCACCATTGTACGATAAAAACAACACGTTCTACGGATTGACAGGTCTAGCGACTGAAGTGAAGGATGATTTCGAATTCCTTGGTACGAATGCCGCTGGAAAAGTTGTCGCGAACAAAGTCTCGTTCTCACCGAACAACGACGGTAGCGCAGATGAAGCTTTCCCGATCATCTCATTCCTTCGCAATGCGAAAAAAGTCGAGTATTCGATTCTTGACCGGAATAAAACAACACTTCAGAAGCTTGATATGCAAACGGACGTCGTCAAGAACTACTATGATAGCGGTTCAGAGGACGGCTACACACCAGTCACAAGCGCTGCTTGGGACGGAACGATCAACGGGAAACCGGTCAAAGATGGTCTTTACTACTACAAAGTCAAATCGGTGATCGATTATCCGAACGCAAAATGGCAGACGAATCTCTTCCCAGTCTATGTCGATACGAAAAAACCAGCAGCTACTGTGAAATGGGATGCTGCGAAATCAACGCTTTCATGGACAGCAGGCGACCAAGGAACAGGAGTTGCGTCATACGATATCCTCGTCAATGGCAAAAGTGTCTTAAAGCAACCACTTGCCGCAACAGAAAAAGCGTACACGTTGACGGATCTGCCGGAGCGCGCGAAGATTGCCTTCGTCGTCAAAGACTATGCTGGAAACAGTGTGAAAAAAGACGTCAACACGACAGGCGTTGATAAAGCCGTACCAAATGTTCAAATCGATACACCGGTCGCTCTTGGTCTTGCAACATCAAAAGTCATCAACATTGCGGGTCATGTCTCTGATGAGTCAGGTATCAAATCGTTTAAGATCAACGGCAAAGCCGTTAAACTACGTTTTGATGCTGCACAACAAAACTATGCGTTCAGCCATGACGTGACGTACACGACGGATGGCGTCAAGTCATTCAAGGTCGAAGCATACGATGGAAAAGGGAATCGTGTGGCGTTCAACCGTCAAGTCATCATCGACACAGAATTACCAACGATTCGCGTCACAGCACCAAAAACCGTCTCAAGTAAAACAAAAACAGCTGAGATGAAGATCGTACTTCGCGATAACTATAGCGAATTACGCTTCGACTTCAATGGTAGCGCGGAATACCGCCGGACGTTCAAAGAACCGTACGTCATGAAAGCCTTCAAAAAGACGATCACGAAAAAAGTGACGCTCAAAAAAGGAAAAAACACGTACAACTTGAAACTGAAGGATCTGGGTGGACACGTCGTTACGAAAACAGTCGTCATCACGAAAAAATAAGGTAACAATGAACAAGCCAGGCGGAAATCCGTCTGGCTTTTCGTTGTGTGTCGAAGCGCCTTGAAGGGTTTATGAGACGAGTGGAGCGGGAAATTTAAGAGCAGAAACAATTAGAGGGGGAACAACCATGAATCCGTTTACGACATTAATCGCCTTCATCGTAGGGTGTCTCGTCTTATATCTCGGTATCCGTGACAAAAATGGCTGGCTGATCGGTGTCGCGTTGATACCGCTCGCGATCGTTGCCTATAGTGTCATCTACCTGATCATTCAGGTCAGTGTATAGTCTCTAATGAAAGATGTCTTGTCCGAAGCGACAAGACATCTTTTTTTTCGAAAAAATCATACTAGATATGAAACCGATGCAGTAAAATGTAAGTATATGACAGTATAGAGAGGTGGGAGATCATGGAGCACGTACATACACAAACGAAAGCATTAGCGACGTTATACGAAGAGATGCACCAAAAGACAAAGACCGGCATGTGGGTCATGCTTGCGGCATTTTTAGCACTCAGTAACACACTTGAGATGCCAGTTTATGCGATGATCGTCCCATTATTGTATTTTGGCTATGACATGCTCGTACAACGCAAGCGGTTCGCGCTTGTCGCGGAATATACATCAGAGGCATCAGCAAAACGGCTCTATCAGGTGCATGTCTTGATCGGGATCTTACAATACGGAGCGCTTGCCGGTTTGATTGTCTGGGCAGCCGATCGCCCGAACATGTCCTTCTTGATCGGGCTCGTCATCGTCGTCATCCCGTTCTACTGGATTTGTCGAAAAACGCTAGAGTTCGTCTCACGAAAGATCGATCCAACGTAT
>NZ_DJUM01000013.1:16373-31629 GCF_002440475.1 Exiguobacterium sp. UBA6282
TTGATTTTGACGATTCCAGCCGTTTTTCTCGCCTCCGATTTTCGCTACCAACTAAAAAAACGAAAAATTTTAGACGGCTACATCTCAAAAGCACAGATTCGTCGGCAATTTTTACTCCGCATTGGTAGTCACGTCCTGCTGTACGCCGTCTTGACGGTCGTCATCACCCAGACGATCGAGAGACCGTTCTGGCAGATGCTTCTAGCAATTTTTGCGATTTTAACACCACTTTATTTCATCAGCGAATGGATCATCCGACGTGACGGAAAGCGTGATCCAGATTATATCAGCGACGTTGAAGTTGCCCGCTTCGTCAGACAGAAAGGAACATCGCAATGGAACACCTATTCGAGCGACAAGCACGTCTGAACCTATTGGTACGTCCTGTGCGTTCCGTCGCCTATTTCTTTTTGGTCCCTGGATTGATTTTTGCGGTACCTGCTTGGTTTATGCCGACAATTACATCCGTTTTTCTTCAGATCATGCTCTTTTGTCTTTGCGCGACAGCAGTCTCTCGAGAAATTGTCCGTCTACGGCTCATGAAGTCATATTTAACACCAACTATGTATCAACAAACCGTTCAAAAGGTCGCTCGTCTGACAATCATCGGGTATGTCGTTGCATGGCTGATCGCCGTCGTCATGCTGTCGATTCCAAGTGCTCCTGGTTATTTATTCGTCGTCTTCCTCTTTTGGATTGGTGGGTTTAGTCTTGGTGTCACTCGAATGAATCGGTTAGCCAAACAAATCGATCCAGCCTACGTCTCGATGGGGGAAATCGAACGTGCGTGGTGGAAACGGTAAAGCAAAAAATCCGCATCAATCAGCGAAAGACGCTGTTTGATGCGGATTTTTGATTATTTCTTCAACAAGAGATAGATAAAATAAGGTGCCCCGATCAAGGCGACGACGATCCCAGCTGGCACGCCGTCCGGTCCCGCAATGTTGCGTCCGATCGTATCAGCGAACGCAAGCAACCATCCGCCGAGCAAGAGGGCAATCGGCAAGAAGAACTGATGCCGTGGTCCAACGAGCGCGCGGGCGATATGTGGCGCCATCAGACCGATGAAGGAAATTCCACCCGTGACGGAGACGGCAGCAGCGGCAAGTGCGACGGCTGTCAACAAGAGTTGGATCCGTTCTTTTTCAATCGCGACGCCGACACCGATTGCGACTGGTTCATTCAAGGCAAGGAGATTGAGTTTATTCGCCTTATAGAACGTCAGCGGAATCAAGACGAGTAACCACGGTAAGAGTGAGTAGACGAAGATCCAGTCCGTCCCCCAGATGTTACCAGCGAGCCACTTAGCGATGAAGTCGACCTTTTCACGACGCGTCGACGAAATCAGAATGACCATGATTCCGGAGAGCGCCATCGAGAAGCCAACACCAGTCAAAATCAAGCGAATCGGTTGCAGTCCTTGCACACGATCGTATGAGAATAGATAAATCGCCGTCGCGGTCACGAGTGCACCGAGAAAGGCAGCGATCGGTAACAGATAAATGAATGATCCGACATCGACCGGGAAGTACAGGAAAAACAAGGCGACGGCGACACCAGCTCCGGTATTGATGCCGATGATACCAGGATCAGCGAGTTCATTGCGCGTGATCCCTTGGAGGATCGAACCGGATAAAGCGAGTGCCATTCCTGCCATGACGGTGATGAGCAGTCGTGGTAAGCGGAGCGAATAGAGGACGAACTCCTCTTTGAACGAGCCGTTCCCAAGTAACGTCGGCAACAAACGATCATAGGATAGGGAAGCAGGTCCGAGACCGATGCTGACGACGAGTGTTGCGATCAATAGTGCCAGTAACGTCCAAAACGTCAGTTGCTGGCGACGACGTAAACGAGATTCCATCATGAGAAAGCACGCCCTCCTTTCCGAACGATCAAGAGGAAGAATGGTAGTCCGAGCATTGAGACGATCGCGATGACCGGAGTCTCGTAGGGAGCATACAATGTCCGACCGATCGTATCGGCAAGTAACATGAACGTCGCACCAAAGATCGCGGTCATTGGCAGGATGAACCGATAGTCCGTCCCGACGACCGCGCGGACGATATGTGGAATCATCAGCCCGATGAACGCCATGTTACCGACGAGTGCAACAGCAGCACCTGCAAGCAGAATGACGACAACATAAAGTACTGCTTTGATCCGCTGGATGTTTTGCCCGAGTCCGAGCGCGACTTCTTCCGATAGACTGAGAATCGTCAATTGTCGGGAGAAGATGAAGGCAATCACAATCCCGATCGCGATGACCGGAGTGATGACTTGCAGTTGTCCCCATGTCGACCCGACGAGTCCACCGGACGTCCATTGTGAGACATCTTGAGCGATCTTGAAGTAGATGCCGATGCCTTCCGCAATCGCATACAGAAAGGCTGAGATTGCAGAACCGGCAAGGACGATCCGGAGTGGCGAAAAACCACCTTTTTTCGAAGCACCGATTCCAAAGACAAGTGCTGCCCCAAGTGCTGCTCCGAAGAAACAAGCAATCATGATACCGAAGTACTCAATTTTCGGGAACAGGACGATGACGAGTGCAAGTGCTGCGTTCGCACCCGCCGTCAGACCGAGCAGACCAGGATCGGCGAGGGGATTGCGTGTCATCGCCTGCATGATGGCACCAGAGACACCGAGTGCCGCTCCGACGAGGATTGCTGCTAATTCCCGTGGCAGGCGGGTTTCCTGGACAATTTTTGCTTTTTCATTCAACGGTCCGAACGTCAAGGCGTTCCAGACTTCGCGGATCGTCGTATCGGCAGCGCCGAACGTCATCGCGATCCAGAACATCCCGAAAAAGAGGACAAGACCGAGTGTGATTTTTATGCCGAACGGAATTCGACCAGCTGACATGAATGTCGCCTCCATTTCTGATTCAGGGAGTGAGCCGCAAAAAAAGGAAGGGATCCCGCAGGTTCCCTCCCTTATTTATTATGCACCAAGGAAACTTTTCTTGAAGAACTCGAGTTGACGTTCGAGTGTGAGAGGATCATTGAAGTAGAACTCCTTCGAATCGACTTCGAAGACATGATCGTTTTTGACGGCTGGAATGTTTTTAAACGTATCCGTTTTCGTGAATGAGTTGTCCGCTTCTGCGCTCTTGCTGAAGACGAGGTAGTCGCCTGCATATTCAGGGAGGACTTCTGGTGACAACGCATAGTAACCATCTTTTAATGCCATCTTCGTGACTTTATCCGGCATTTTTAATTTCATTTCTTGATAGAGAATCTCTGTTCCACGACCCCAGTTGTTGCCGAAGACGTAGAGTTGTTTATCGAAACTTTCGATGACAGAAACAGTAGCATCTTCACCGATTTTTGCTTTGATGTCTTTACCGGCAGCAGCGGCACGTGTTTTGAAGTCTTTGACCCAATCGCGTGCTTCCTGTTCTTTGTTGAGCAATTTACCGATTTCGATATGTTGCGTCAAGTAGTCGACTTTTCCGTATGTGTACGTGACCGTCGGAGCGATTTTTTTGATTTTGTCGAGGTTTTTCGTTGTCGAGTAGCCGATGATCAAGTCAGGATCGAGTTCGATGATTTTTTCAACGTTCTCTTCCGAAACTTCCGTGACATCTTTTAGTTTATCGAACTTCGGATTCGCTTTTGACCACGAATCAACACCAACGACAGGAACGCCAAGTGCCATGACGTTGCCGGCAAAACCAGCGAGGACAACGACACGTTTTGGATGAGCTGGAACTTTAATGTTTCCATTCTCAGATTTGTATGTGATCGTTTCGTTTTTCGAACCAGATGCTGCGTCGTCTTTTTTCTCCGTATTGCCACACGCTGCGATGACGAGCGTGAGAATAAGTAGAACCGGTACAAGTAGTTTCTTCATGATTTAATCTCCCTTAATTAAGTTGTAGGTGATACACATCGGCTTGTTCGTCCGCGGATCGCGTCCGATTTCAGCATCGATATGGAATACTTCTTGTAAGACATCTTTTGCGATGACTTCCTCACACGTTCCGGCTTTGACGACTTCGCCGTTTTTCATGGCGATGATATAGTCGGCGAAGCGTGCCGCTTGATTCAAGTCATGCAGGACCATGACGATCGTCCGTCCTTCGGTCCGGTTGAGATATTCGAGCAGTTCGAGCACCTCGAGTTGGTGAGCGAGATCAAGATAAGTCGTCGGTTCATCGAGAAAGATGATATCCGTCTCTTGGGCGAGTGCCATCGCAATCCAGACCCGTTGACGTTGACCACCGGACAGCGCATCGACCGGACGATGTTTGAACGCCATCGTATCCGTTGCTTCGAGTGCCCAATCGATGATTTCATAATCGTGTTTCGTCAAGCGTCCGAATCCTTTTTGATAAGGAAAACGACCGTATGAGACGAGCTCTGCGACCGTTAGACCGCTTGCACTTTCCGGAGTTTGTGGCAGGATAGCCATCTTCCGAGCAAGCAGCTTCGTGCTTTCCTTCGCGATATCAAGACCATCGAGCAACGCACGTCCCGATTGATGGGGAATGATCCGTGTCATCGCTTTCAGCAAAGTTGATTTGCCGCATCCGTTCGCGCCAATGATCGTTGTGATTTGACGATCGGGAATTTGGACGGACAAGTCTTTGACGATGGGACGATCACCGTAGCCGATATTGATTTCTTCTGTTGCTAGACGTACCATACGCGACGACTCCTTCGTTGTTCTCTCCATTTTTCAATGATAATGATTATCACTATCGTCTCATTAACCATACCAGTCTCATAAAAACGCTGTCAACATTTTTTCTTGTGTTCAAGAGATGTTCACGTTATCATGAGAGAGTGAGAATGATAATCAATAACAATCAAGGATGAGGAGTGAGTGAGATGAGGGAACAGGAGTTGTTCGACGTAACGATCATCGGTGGAGGACCAGCAGGGTTATATTCGACGTTCTATAGTGGTCTTCGAGGTATGAAGACGAAATTGATCGAGTATCAAGCAGAACTCGGAGGAAAACTGCACGTCTATCCGGAAAAGATGATCTGGGACGTCGGTGGACAGCCGCCGATCACTGGTGAAAAACTCATGGCTCAACTCGTCGAACAAGGACTGACATTTCAACCGACTGTTCAATTGAATGAAAAGATCATCTCGATCGCAAAAGACGTCTTCGGTAACTTCGTCTTAGAAGCGGAATCGGGGCAGATTCATTATTCGAAGACGGTCATCGTCGCGGTCGGCGGTGGCATCCTCAATCCACAAAAATTAAAAGTCGAAGGCGCGGAACGTTTCGAAGTGTCAAACTTGAACTATACGGTTAAATCGATTGAACGCTTTAAAGGAAAGACCGTCATCGTCTCAGGTGGTGGGAACTCAGCGATCGATTGGGCAAACGAACTCGAACCGGTCGCGAAAAAGGTCTACGTCACGTATCGGCGAGATTGTTTTTCAGGGCACGAGGCGCAAGTTGATCAACTTGTCAAAAGTTCGGCGGTCTGCCTTCTCAATACGACGATTCACAAATTAATCGCCAGTCCCGATCACCAACGGATCGCGTCGGTTGAATTGATCGACTGTCAAACAGATGAGGTCGTCGAGATTCCAATTGATGAAGTCATCATTAATCATGGGTATGAACAAGATGCGGCGCTACTTGACGCGTGTGACCTCGATATTGCACGGGTCGATGACTTCTACATCGCCGGGAATGCCGCGAGTGAATCGAGTGTACCGGGACTATATGCAGCAGGAGATATTCTTTCGCACGACGGGAAGGTCCATTTGATCTCGGGTGCGTTCCAAGATGCGGCAAACGCCGTCAACCGGGCGAAACGCTTCATTGAGCCGGAAGCGCCAAAAGTGGCGATGGTGTCGTCACACAATGAGGTCTTCAAAAAACGCAATCGTGCGTTGATTGAGGAACGCGTTAATCAACAATCTTAAAAATTATGAAAACGTCCAAAATGCTTGAAAACAAGCGGATTTTGGACGTTTTTTCGTACAGAATTCGGTTTTGTACTATAACAGATGGATTTGACAATGTGCTGTATTTAGGACAAAATTCTATTTATGTTCCACTACATGTAGGATACAAGTAAGACGGATGTATAAGGAGGAAGCGTATGACAACTACGAAACGTAAGCCCATTGGCCTTGCCTGGCAGATTTTAATCGGCTTGATTCTCGGGATCACAGTCGGTGGTGTATTTTATGGGAATCCCCATGTCGCGGAGTGGCTCAAGCCAATCGGTGATATCTTTATCCGGATGATGAAAATGATCGTCGTCCCAATCGTCTTTACGACGATCGTCCTCGGTGTCTCATCGGTCGGTAGTCCGAAGAGTCTCGGACGTCTCGGCGTCAAAACACTGGGTTACTTCACGATCGTGACGATGATCGCCATCTTCACGGGGCTATTTGCAGCCAATCTGATTGAACCAGGTGCTGGCATTAATATGTCGACACTGGATAAAACGGATATCTCATCATATGTCGCAACGGAAGAGACGACAAAAGACGAAGGACTCGTCGAAAAAATCGTCAATATCGTACCGACGAACATTCTCGATGCGATGGTTCGCGGTGATATGCTCGCTATTATTTTCTTCTCAGTCTTATTCGGACTCGGTGTCGGTTTTGCAGGAGAGAAGGGTCAACCGGTCATTCGTTTCTTCGAAGGTGTCGCAGCAGCAATGTTCAATCTCGTCAACATCGTCATGAAGTTCGCACCAATCGGTGTCTTCGCCTTGATTGGTGTGACGGTCTCGACGTTCGGGATTGACTCGCTTGGTTCGTTATTCAAGCTTATCGCGACATTGTATGTCACAGCGCTTCTCTTCATGATCATCGTCTTCGGCGGCATCATGAAGTGGGTTGGTGTTCGGGTCTCGGACTTCGTCCGCGTCTTCAAGGATGAATTGCTCTTGACGTATTCGACAGCCTCTTCAGAAACGGTTCTTCCACGGATCATGGAAAAACTCGAGAAGATGGGCGTGCCGAAATCAATCGTCAGCTTCGTCGTACCGACGGGTTATTCGTTTAACCTCGATGGATCAGCACTCTATCAAGCACTTGCTGCCTTGTTCATCGCACAGATGTACGGGATCGACCTCTCGATCGGGACGCAGATTACACTTGTCTTCGTCTTGATGCTGACATCAAAAGGAATGGCTGCCGTTCCAGGCGTTTCGTTCGTCGTATTGCTCGCAACACTCGGTACGGTCGGTATCCCGGCGGAAGGACTTGCCTTCATCGCGGGGATTGACCGAATCATGGATATGATGCGTTCCGTCGTCAACGTTACAGGAAACACGCTCGCTTCACTCGTCATCGCGAAGTGGGAAGGTGTTCTTGATGAAGACCAACTCGATACGTTCATGTCGACAGAAAATAAGAAAGACGACATCCGCAGTGCGTGATTGTCGTAAGTATGGGGAAGGACTGAATCGTCAGTCCTTTCTTTTTTTGTCTCTGAAAATAGATTAAAGTCGATTGTTTTTAAAGAAAACCTCTTATTTTTGATTGTAGTTAAAATTATATTGAATATTATTTATTTTATATTTAATATTATTTATATAATCACAGGGGAGAGGCGATAGGATGGAAACGGTAGGAATCGTCATTGGTATTGTCACAGTCTGTATCGTACAATTTTACTTAGCGCGGCGCAGAAGAGTCTTTAGTTTCATCATTCCAGCGATCGTCATTGGTCTCGGAATTTACTGGTATTTCGGAACAGGACCACACACGTCGGATCGTGAGTCATTGATCCGAATCGGTACATGTGTTGGATTGTCTATGATGATCTCAATGGCTGAGATGGGTGTCGACTCGCGCCGTAAGCAATTGCAGCGTGAAAAAGAGCGGATGGAGATTCAAGATTTGTAAGAGAAAAGTGAGGGAATACGATGGAACGACAAGACGTGCCCGCTTGGGTACTGGCACTTGAACAGGAGCATCTCGAGTTCATCCGGAAGTTCGTCTTGAGCTCCGGTTCGTTGAAGGATATGGCAGCTGCCTATCAAGTATCCTATCCGACTGTCCGGGCGAAGTTGAACCAGTTGATTGAGCGGATTGATTCGGTGCAACAGGAAGATGTCGAATTCATCAATATGATCAAGAACTTGGTCTTAGATGAACGGTTGAGTCTTGATGTGGCGAAAACGATCATCGATTCTTACCGCAAGGGTCAAGCGAAAGAATAAGCCAAAAAACGAGATTCCCGCCTGACGGAAATCTCGTTTTTTTATTGTTTATCGTTCTTTTTATCCTGTTCCTTCTTGATCATCTTCTTTGCTGCTGAGCGGAAGCGGAAGATCAAGTAAAGACGATAGAAGTCGATTGCGGCGAACAAGGTCAGGAGGATCGTCCAGAAGTTGAAGACCGTTCCTGCCTCGACTGAGTTGTTGTAGGCAAGAAACATGAAAAGAACACCAAAGATGGCATAGAACAATGCCATGAAGTTCGAGCTTTGACGCATGAAAACACGACCTTTCGTAAATTAAGACATCGCGTAGATGGCGAGTACGACGATTCCGTTGTTAAAGACATGAATGGCGATCGGAGCAAGGATCCGGCGCGTCTTGACGAAGACGAGTGAGAAGACGAAACTCATCGCGACATAGATTAAAAATTTGTTGTCTTGGTGGATCAGGGCAAATAAGCCACCCGTCAGGATGAAGCTAAAGAAGAAACCGAGCTTCGATGAGAGATTTCCGAACATGATGTGCCGGAACAAGAACTCTTCCATGATCGGTCCAAGCAAGACGACCATGACTTGCAGGAGCGGGATGACTTGAATCGCTTGAATGATTTGATCCGTATTTTGCGATTTCGCGACATTTTCGATCCCGCCTGCCATCCAGGCATCGATCAAATTAACACTGATCAAGAGTGCATACAAAAGCGCAATCCCGATCCCGATCCATTTTAGTGTATCCATCGGATCGGTTTGACGTCCTTCTGCCTTCCATTTCTGCCAATCAGGACGCAGACAGTAGTAGGAGACGATGACGGCGACCGTGAAGCCGATCGCGAGCCACCAACCGGCGACGTCAGCAATGACGTTCTTCGGAAGGAAATACTGGAACGAACCCGGAACCAATTGGACGATCAGATAGATGATGATCGGGATGACGTGACGCTTTTGCCACTTCTCCGCCATCAGAAAAGGCAGACTGATTGGATTTTTCATCGTACAGGACACAACTCCTTTGTAATGAAGGTACTGTCCCGATTGTAACAAACAAACGGTCTTGGCGCACGATTGACGATGATTCAAAGGTGTCGATTTCGGGAAAACGGATAAAGGTTCAGGCTTGAATTCAGGAGAGAAAGCGTATAAGATAAAAATATGTTAGCACTCAACGAAAGTGAGTGCTAAAAACAATCATTTTCAAGGAGGATGTTTCGCATGTTAAAACCACTTGGTGATCGCATCGTGATCGAAGTCGTTAAAAAAGAAGAAACAACACTCGGAGGAATCGTTCTTCCTGGGTCAGCGAAAGAAAAACCACAAGAGGGTAAAGTCGTCGCTGTCGGTACTGGCCGTGTGACAGAGCAAGGCGTACGTGTACCACTTGAAGTGAGTGTCGGAGATCACGTCATCTATGCACAATATGCCGGTTCGGAAGTCAAAGTCGACGGCAATGAATACTTAATTTTACGCGAAAGCGATATTTTGGCAGTAGCCGAGTAATTCAGTCAATCATCTATAAGGGGGATTTCAGTCATGGCAAAAGAGATTTTATTCAGTGAAGAAGCACGTCGGGCAATGCTCCGCGGGGTCGACGCATTAGCGGATGCAGTCAAAGTCACGATCGGACCAAAAGGACGCAACGTCGTCCTTGAGCGGAAGTTCGGTTCACCACTCATCACGAATGATGGTGTGACGATCGCGAAAGAAATCGAACTCGAAGATCACTTCGAGAACATGGGTGCAAAACTCGTCGCAGAAGTTGCCTCGAAAACGAATGAGATCGCAGGGGATGGTACGACAACAGCGACAGTCCTCGCACAAGCGATGATTCGGGAAGGTCTCAAAAACGTCACAGCGGGTGCAAACCCGATGGTCATCCGTAAAGGAATCGAAAAAGCGGTCCGTCGTGCTGTCGAAGAGTTGCACACGATTGCAAAACCAATTGAAGGTAAAGAAGCGATCGCCCAAGTCGCAGCGATCTCAGCAGCGGACGAAGAAGTTGGTCAATTGATCGCAGAAGCAATGGAACGTGTCGGTCAAGATGGTGTCATCACGATCGAAGAATCACGTGGCTTCACGACAGAACTCGACGTCGTTGAAGGAATGCAGTTCGACCGTGGTTACGCGTCACCATACATGATCACGGATTCAGACAAGATGGAAGCGGTCCTTGAGAACCCGTACATCCTTGTCACGGACAAAAAAATCTCGAACATCCAAGAGATTCTTCCAGTCCTCGAGCAAGTCGTTCAACAAAACAAACCACTCCTCATCATCGCAGAAGACGTCGAAGGCGAAGCACTTGCGACACTCGTCGTCAACAAACTCCGTGGTACGTTCAACGCGGTAGCAGTCAAAGCACCAGGCTTTGGTGACCGCCGGAAAGCAATGCTTGAGGACATTTCAATTGTCACAGGCGCAGAATTGATTACAGAAGACCTCGGTCTTGATCTGAAAGAAACACAAATCACGCAACTCGGTCGTGCGTCGAAAGTCGTCGTCTCAAAAGACAACACGACGATCGTCGAAGGACATGGACACGGAGATTCGATCGAAGCACGCGTCGGTACGATCCGTGCGCAAATCGAAGAGACGACAAGCGACTTCGATCGTGAGAAATTACAAGAGCGTCTGGCGAAACTCGCAGGTGGCGTAGCGGTCGTCAAAGTCGGAGCAGCAACCGAGACTGAGCTCAAAGAACGTAAGCTCCGGATCGAAGATGCACTTAACGCGACACGCGCAGCAGTCGAAGAAGGCATCGTAGCAGGTGGGGGAACAGCTCTCATTCACGTCACGAAAGCTGTCGAATCGATTCTGTCGGTCTCAACAGGCGACGAAGCAACAGGTGTCAACATCGTTCTTCGTGCACTTGAAGCACCACTTCGTCAAATTGCGGAAAACGCAGGTCAAGAAGGCTCAGTCATCGTCGAGCGTCTCAAGCATGAAGCACCAGGAATGGGCTACAATGCGGCGACAGACGAGTATGTCGACATGATCGAAACAGGAATCGTCGACCCAGCGAAAGTAACGCGTTCAGCACTTCAAAACGCGGCATCCGTTTCAGCGATGTTCTTGACGACGGAAGCCGTCATCGCCGATAAACCAGAACCAGCTGGATCTGCTCCTGCAATGCCTGATATGGGTGGCATGGGTGGAATGGGCGGCATGATGTAATATCATTTACCCAAATAAGCATAAAACTTTGATTTATTAGGTTGAACTAACTTAAATTTATGACAATATGAAAACACCTTCGGAATAGTACACTTTTTTAAAGTACTAACATCGGAGGTTTTTTTTTGTTTTTTTTTTTTGAAAAAAATTACCTTTGAGCAAAGTAAAATGGCTAATAGATAAAGATAAAGTAAGTAGTAATTTAAGGGTGAGAAAAATTATGGAGAATAAGATTTTAAAGGAATAAATAAAATTAAAATAGAATGTAAAACATATAGTTTGAAGGAGTGTATAAAAAATCCAAAATAAGTTTTTAAAGAAAGTTATTTTAATATGATTAGACTATGAAAAAGTAAAACTATTATGAAAATGAGGAATACAGATGAATGAATTTTTATTGGTAGATAACCTTGAACAAGTAAAAAGAAACGTTGTTCAATTCAATCACGATATTAAAGAAAATGAGGAATTAAGAAAAAGATTTCTTTCACGCTATCGACAATGGTATTACATTGCTGAGTTAAATATGTTTGCTCCAAGTAAATATATTGGTTACAAAGAAATGAATGCTCAAAAATATAATAATAAAGATGATACAGGTGCTGACGGGAGAAAAACAGAAGCTGTATTAAGAAAATGGTTTATAAAAAAAGACAAACCTGAGCTTTTAGAGGAATTAAGAAATAGAATGCTTGTTTACGGAAAAATAAAAAAAAATTCAGAAATACATATATTAAAGTATGAGCTACTTTCATTTTCTAAAAAAGTAAAAGACCGATCTACTATTCGAATATTACCAATGTCCGAGAAAGATCCGGAGTTTATTGGAAAAAGTATAGAAGAAGTTCAAAATGGATTCGTTAGTAGCTTGACTGATAGAAATTATAACTTCAAAAAAGGTATGGACAGTGATCCAGGAACGCTCGTTTTATTTCAATATAGAGCGCGAATAATCGCTATGGCTATTCTTGAAAGCAAAACATATTACGAAAACATCAATGATTATGGATATAAAGGATTCTATCGATTTATTCCGGAATCAGTAGCTACTTTTATACCCCTTACTAATAAAGAGGTTAAAAGCATTTGGCCACGATTTAAAGGATTTAATCAATCGTTACAAAAATTAGAGTTTGAACAATATAAACTATTCCAAGACTTTTTATTGAATAAAAATATTAGATATATTCTAAAAGATGAAAGAAATGAAGAATCTTTTCAAAAACGGGTTGAGAATAACAATGTAGATTCTAAGTTAGTAATAGATGATAGACCCTATATTAAAACCGAAACCTTATTTAAAAATGCTTCAAATGTTAAGTATCAAAGAAATCCTCGTGTTTCAAAAAAAGCAATTGTTTTGGCTGAATTCAAGTGTGAATTTAAGAGTAATCACTTATTTTTTAATTCTTCTGTAACTGAAAAAAATTATGTGGAAGCTCATCATTTAGTACCTATGGAATTTCAAGATCGATTCGAATATAGCTTAGACGTAGAGGCAAATATTGTTTCTTTATGTCCTCTATGCCATAAAAGAATTCATCATGCTATATTTAAAGAAAAGATCGACTTGCTCAAAATGTTATTTGTTATGAGAAAAGATAGGCTCAAAAAATGTAATATTGAGGTTGATTTAAAAATGCTTTATAGTTTTTATAAATAATAATCTAAAGACTTATGCTTGATAGCAAAAAAAGAAGAATTTATATGATGGCTATAAAAAGGTCCATTTTTTTAGATAACTCTTAATTTTTTTACTATCTTACAGGTTTTGTAATGTAAGACATTTCATCTAAAAGTACCGAATCCTAGTAAGTAGGGTTCGGTACTTTTTGTTTGCGATAGTATACTTAATAGTTGAAAGAATTACATAAACAGTACTCGTCATTTTAGAAATAAAGATAACGAGAGAGGAGATGTCAAGTGAATGAAATTTTAAAAGGTATAGTAACATCGGGTACACTCATCGTCGCAATCGGCGCTCAAAATGCGTTCGTCCTTAAACAAGGTTTACTTAAAAACAATATTTTCTGGGTGGCGCTAGTATGTTTTTTATGCGATGTGTTATTGATGTGTGCGGGCGTACTGGGAATCGGTACCGTCATTAAGAATAATACGTTTGCAAATGTTGGTCTTGCGATTGTCGGAGGACTATTTCTTCTCTTGTATGGATTTAAATCTTTTCGTAGTGCATTTTCGTCATCACATACAATGGATGTTTCAACAGATTTTAAAATCATGCCTATTCATAAAACGATCTTACTCACATTAGCGATTACACTTTTAAATCCACATGTCTACTTAGATACGGTTGTCATCATCGGTGGTATAGCTGGAACTTTGACATTTGATCAAAAAGTCAATTTCTTAATTGGAGCCTTAGTTGCCTCGTTTGTCTGGTTTTTTGGCTTAGGGTATGGATCGAGATGGCTCATTCCTGTTTTTAAACAACCAAAAGCGTGGAAAGTACTAGATTTTGGAATAGGATGTTTAATGTTCTGGCTATCGTATCAATTAATTCAGTTTGCTTTAGAACAAAGTTAAATAGATATTTAAATGGTTAAGGAGCAACTACAAGATATGAAGGACGATGAGATTTTATATTTAGTTGAACAGATGTCTGATGAAGAATACCTCTATCATGAAGAAGTGAAGTGCTATACGAACGAAGGCTAACCATCCGACCTGGCTTATGAAAGAGTCCATCATTTTAGGGACGCGAATATGCTTCCGATATTGAACACTTTAATCGACAAAGTGAAACAAGCAGAACAAAAACAACATCTTTATTTTATGATTGGAACGATTGGTGTGAATTCGGGAGATGTTCGTGCAGGGATGTTATTGCTTGAAAAACTGGAGCAAGAGACAAAGCCAAGTCTTCTTGAAAGCATTTTGGAAGAACTAGCAAAACAACGATGCATTCCTGATACAGAACGAATCGTAAAATACATAGACGATTCTCGGTCGTCTGTTCGAGAAGCTGCGATTCAAGCATTGCGAGCCTGTCGAGATGAGATAGCAGAGGATGCGCTAATTCGTTTGATTACGACATCAAATAACTCTTTTGATATCATGAATGCTAATTTTGTTTTAGCCACGATTGGAACAGAGCGAGCCGTTCCTTATTTGACTCCTTTATTGGATCATTCTCGAGGAGATGTGAGACATTCGGCTTTAGTTGCACTAAGTAACCTTGGTGATAAATCACATCTCCCGATTTTTGTGAACGGATTAGAAGATAGATCCGGCAATGTTAAGGAATATGCATTAGTCGCAATCGAGCGACATGGTGATGAAGTAGCGATTGAACCGGTAATCAAACGTTTACAAATATTATTGAAGCGAAAGCGAAAGCGACAGATACAGACAGATGAAGTCATAATCGCTCTTCGATTTTTATATCGATACCAGCATTCCTCTCAGGCGATTCCTAAACTATTTCATTGGATCATTCAAACAAAAAAAGAACTTTTGTTTGACGAAGAATGGCGATGGTTCGAAGATCATTTTACTTATTCTTGATGTGGCTAACGATAAACAAAAAAAGCCTGACCATTCATTAGTGAACAGTCAGACTTATTCATTATGAAAGTGAGACACGATGTGATTAGTTCAGCTCATTCTCCTCAATAATCTTATCCGACAGCTTTAACTGCTCACTCACATCCTTCACTTGATTTCGACAGAACTTCAGCTCAACTTTCTTTTCCGTTGAGACGTCGTAACAGGTGCCTTCGCCGGATGCTTTCGTCAAATCCGCTTTATAGTAATAGTCCTTGTAGCGGAACGAACCATCACGGAAGCCCGTCAGATTCGGTTTGTCGTCGATGAGGGATTGCCCCATCATATAGGATGTTTTGAGATTCAACAAATCAATGATCGTTGGTGCGATATCAATCTGTCCGCCATTCTCTCTCATGACCCGACCGGTTTG
>NZ_DJUM01000013.1:31678-55379 GCF_002440475.1 Exiguobacterium sp. UBA6282
ACATCCGCCTTTTTGCGCATCTCACTGCCTTCATTGACGAGTCCACTATCGTGATCGCCATAAAAGATGACGAGCGACTGATCCCAAAGATCCCGTTGTTTCAACTCATCAATCATCTTTCCGACACCGGTGTCGACGTAATGGACGGTCTGGTAATACCGTTTCAACATTGGATCCTCATATCCGGACAGATCAAGCGTCTGATCTTCCTTGTCGATTTCATACGGTGTATGACTCGTCAACGCGACTAAAAACGAGAAGAACGGTTCTTGTAGCGTCTCCATGTGATCAATCGATTCGAGGAAGAACTGCTGATCGTTCAGCGCCATTCCGATTTTCTTCTCTTTTGAATAATCTTTTTGGCTGAAGAAGTGCTTAAAACCGATGTTCTTGTAAACATCGTCACGATTCCAGAAACCTTTTTCGTAAGCGTGCATTGCTGCCGTATCGTATCCGTTCTTCTCAAGTAACGCAGGTAGCGGCTCAAATTCATTCGTCGGATATTGCGTATAAACGGAACCTGATTTCAACGGGTAAAGCGATGTGTTCGTGATGAACTCAGCGTCCGAAGTTCGTCCTTCATGTGTCTGGTGGTAAAACGACGAGAAGTAGAACGATTCCTTCTTCAACTGATTCAGGTTCGGCGTTACTTCTTCGCCATTAATGGTCTGGTCNNTTTTTTTTTTTTCTTTTTTTCTTTTTTTTTTTTTTTTGGTAATAGAGCGACGAGAAGTAGAGCGATTCCTTCTTCAATTGATTCAGGTTCGGTGTCACTTCCTCATCATTGATGGTTTGGTCGATGACTGAAGCCTGGAATGACTCAAGCTGCACCAGAATGATATTCGGTGTCTGCTTCGGACCGGTTGGATTTGCATTTTCTTTTTGATTGATACGCTGTTGCTCCTGTGCCGTCAGTCCGTCGCCGGGTTGTCCGGTCACGCCTTTAAACACATCCCACCCGTGATAACCCCAAAAGCCGAACAGGTAGTAGTCACGCATATCGGAGATTGTTGCCGTCGGTTGACGATCTTCCGTTAGCGTCCGGTACGTCAGCAGCGAGGCAGACAAAATAATGCCACTGACTGCAAGGATTCCAGCTGTCCGACGGCGTGTTTGCGCCGTCGTTACTTCCGGTCGTTTGCGGAAGACAAAGAGCAGTACCATGAAAATCAAACTATCAGCGAACAAGAGGAAGTCTTGCGGTACGATCAAGGCAGTGAAGCCGCTACTGACGTCACTCATCTGCGTCATCTGTGAGAGGAGCGAGACGGAGAGGAAGTCCTCGAAGTAACGGTAGTACCACATGTCGGAAGCCAGCAGAAAACTGTGCGCCAGCAGTAAACCGAGCCAGACCCAGCGGCGTTTATTCCACGGAATCAGTAACGTCCAGCTCGATAGGATCAGCATGCCAGCAAGATTCATCAGTGTTAAATGAAGCGAAAGGTCGGTTTTTGTAAAATAACTAAATAGCATGAACTTCAGCATGCCAAGTAACAGATAAAGGGTGTAGCGAATCGCCATGGTCAGTACTCCTTACGTGTGTCGTCAATCGGTCTTTACCCTAAACGGCAAATCGAGGAACGCATAGATGTGGGAAGTATACAATCTGAAGGTGAAATGGCGATTGTTTCTGAATCAGGCAAAAATAGAACTATTACCAAGACAGGAAGTCATGTTCGCTCGTTTCATGAATTAATCGAGGAATTGGTTTGAATTTCCTCTTGAATTCAAACAATTGACGTTAATTTGCCCGGAAAGCGGGAATAGAAAGCGTGTACGTCCATCGTCCGTCACTGTCTTTTAAAAAAGGAGCGAAGTCATGTCAAACGTGAAACTAGCGGTCATCTATTACAGCGCAACCGGAACGAACCATCAACTTGCCTCATGGGCAAAAGAAGCGGGAGAAGCAGCAGGGGCGGAAGTCCGTCTTGCGAAAATCAAGGAGACAGCCCCAGCAGAAGCGATCGCTTCGAACCCATTGTGGCAAAAGCATGCGGAAGCCACACGTGATATCGAAGAAGCGACACCGGATCTACTCGACTGGGCAGATGCGATTATCTTTAGCGTCCCGACACGTTACGGTCATGTCCCAGGACAATTCCAACAGTTCCTCGACACGACAGGCGGACTGTGGGCACAAGGCAAACTCGTCAATAAAGTCGTCAGTGCGATGTCGTCGGCACAGAATCCGCATGGCGGTCAGGAAGCGACTGTTCTCGCAGTTTATACGACGATGTTCCACTGGGGTGCAATCGTTGCGGCACCAGGTTATTCGGATCCTGTCTTGTTCGCAGCGGGCGGAAATCCATATGGTACATCGGTCACTGTCGACCAAGACGGTAACATGGTTGAATCAGTCGAACCAGCCGTGCGCCATCAAGCGAAACGGACGGTTGAAGTGGCAAGCCGTCTTAACTCATAACATTACCTAATTCAAAAAGCGCCGGAATGCTGATTCGCATTCTGGCGCTTTTTCGTATGCATCATGTATGTTGTGTCAACGGAAGTTCGACTGTGAACGTCGAGCCTTGTCCTTCGATCGACTCGACATGGATTTCTCCATCATGTCCACGCGCAATTTCGCGACAGATCGAGAGCCCAAGACCAGTACCGCCGATTTGACGGGTGTCCGAATTGTCAACACGATAGAATTTTTGGAACAGGTTACTCATCGCAGAAGCTGGGATCCCGATACCCTCATCTTGAATCGCGACCGTGACCCGTGACGCGTGTCGCGTCAGTTGAATATCGATCGTTCCACCAGCTGGTGAGTATTTGATCGCATTGTTGATCAGGTTACTGAATAATTGGCGAATCTTCTTCGCATCCCCTTCGACGATCAATGGTTCGACGTTTCGGAATATTTCAATCGCGTGGGAAGAAGACGACAGACTATGCAACTGTTTCAAATCCCGAATCATCGCGACGATATCGAACGGTGCCATCTCATATTCCTGACGGTTTGCTTCCATCCGTTGCAAGTCGAGGAAGTCATTGATCAACAGCGACAGGCGTTCTGTTTCCGAATGGACCGCTTCGAGATACTTCTTCTGTCGCTTCGGTGGCAGGTCCCGCTGAATCATCAGCTCAGTAAAGCCATAGATCGACGAGAGTGGTGTCCGCAGTTCGTGTGAGATCGTCGAGACGAGTTCGTTTTTGATCCGGTCAATCTCGACTTCATTCGTCACGTCACGTAAGACGAGTAAAATCCCGCGGAACTGTCCACCATAATGAATGCTCTCGGAGTACGTCTTGATGAAGCGTCGCTCTTGATCGATCGAGAAGGTGGTTCCTTCACCGATTTCTCGTTTCACGAACGTCTTTTTCAAGTAACGTTCGAATTCCGGTAGTTGGTCGACGCGATGCTTGAGTTGAACGACAGACGGAGTGATGTTCATCAGCCCATTCTCATCGAGACTGTCATCAACCGGATGGTCAAACAGATCGAGCAATGGTCGGTTGATTAACTGAATGTCGCCGTCGGGCTCGATATACACGATCGATTCACGGATCGAGTTCAACAGTCGCGCTGTTTTTTCCCGTTCGCGTTCAATCTCGTCGAACGTCCGCATCCGTAGGAGTGACAACGCTAGCTGACGCGCGAAGGCAGCGAGTTCTTCCTGCTCGTAACGATCAAACCGATCCTGATTACGGGACAAGAAGATATAGGCGATGATCTCATTTTGACTCGGATCAAGAACCGGTGTGACAGCGCGCGCGACTTCATCTTCGAACTGCGTATGCGGTCGTTTGTCTTGTCGCGACTCACGTAATAACGGCTCAATCGTTGGCATCCAATCTTCGACTGTGAGCGGTGTCTGCGGATAAAAGACGATATCGATCACTTTCGTACCATCTTTGAAAATCAAGGCACCTTGCGTCGCATTCGTGATTTCAACCATCTTTTGAATGACGGCAGGATAGGCACTGATGCTATCACGCGACGCAAGTGTCTCCGTCAATTGATTACGTAGCCGTAAATGGGACTCGTTCCGTTGCGTCAGTTTCAACGCATCTTCGAGATTAACGTTCGTCGACATCAATTGGTGTTTGTTTTCAATCAAGGCTGTCGCCATCTGATGGAACGATTTACTCAATTCACCGATCTCGTCAGCACGGTTCAGCGGAATCAACGGTAACGTATGCTCACCACTTGCAAGGAGCTTGCTCTCCTTGCTGAGAAGGTGGATTTGTCGCGTCGTCCGTTCGATGAACGGGCGGACGATCAGCAAGATGACGAGGAACAACACGATCAGGTTGACGAGCCAAATCCACTCAGCGTACTTCGTCTGCGTGACAAGCTGTTCTTTTGCACCGAGTTCTTTCGCGCGGAGACTACTCCGGTAGTTCGTGAACGTACTCTCCATCGTGTTGACACTTTTACGCATCGTTTCACTGTTCGAGGCATTCATCTTGAACTTCCGATTCGGGTCCCGAGGTACTTGTGGCATCATCGCTTTTAGACTCGGCATCTGCAGGAAATGCTCGTCAATCGTGCCCGATTGCTTTGCTTGGACGTATTTAATCAAGCTGGGCATGACGAAATTTGTATAAGAATTATAGAGCGACCGGATATCAGACGCATAGATTTGATCCGCTTTATATAAGCGATTCTTTTCAAACCAAGCCGTCTGTTGTTCGAGTGATGCCTTCTTTTCATCAATCACGTCGAGCACGGCGTCATCTCCGAAGACGATATAGCCCCGCATCTCGTATTGAAGGGACTGCCAATCGTCCCAGAGTTTCGTCGCCCGATCTTCGCGCATGCTGATCGCATCGAGCTCTTGTTTGGCATCCATGACTTGGTGGTTCGTATAAAAATAAGCAGCCAAAGAGGAGACGGATAAGGTAATAAGAATGAGATAAAATGACGACATGATCTGTCGACTGATCTTTTGATTGAACCATTTTCGCATATGGATTATGGATGCTCCTTTGTATATGTGAGTCGAGGGTCGATTAGATGTATTACATTGGAATATTTGTTACCGTAATCGTACATTTTTTAGACGGATAAATATAGTCATAATGTATAAAATATCTTCAAAATAAGAGATTCACGTTCACAAGAAAATAAAGAACGACAAAAAAGCAGGACGAGAGCCTAGTCTCATCCTACTTCGATACCTATTAATGATGTTCAACGACAATCTTTCCAATCGTTTTTCCACTTTCGACGAGACGGTGTGCTTCTTTTAGATTGTCGGCGTTCATGCCGATCAATGTCTGTGTCACCGTCGTCTCGAGCGTATGCTCTTCGATCCATGCTGCGACTTGCGTCAGAATCTCATGTTGGCGAATCATATCATCTGTCGCAAACAGCGGGCGCGTGAACATGAATTCCCAGACGAACGTCGCACTCTTTTGTTGGAGTGCACTTAAATCGAGTTTTTGATTCGTCTCGACGATGCTACAGATTTTCCCTTGCGGTGCGATCACATCGACCATCGTCTCGAAATGTTGGTCCGTCGCATTGAGACAGAAAATATAGTCAACGTATTTGTAACCGAGGGCTTCGAGCTGAGGACGGAATGCGTCGTGGTGATTGATCGTATGATGCGCACCGTGTTCCTTCGCCCAATCAATCGTCTCGTCGCGTGACGCGGTACCGATGACCGTCAATCCAGCGTGATTCGCAAGTTGTGTCGCAATCGAACCGACACCGCCAGCGGCTCCGATGATGAGGATTGTCTTCTTAAGATTCGACTTAGCATCAAACGTCAATCCGAGACGATCGGTCAATGCTTCATAGACTGTCAGCGTCGTCAACGGGAGAGCAGCCGCTTCACTGAACGTCAACCGTTCCGGTTTTTTAGCGACAATTCGTTCATCGACGAGTTGGAAGTCGCTGTTTGATCCAGGGCGCTGAATTGCACCAGCGTAATACACTTCATCACCGACTTGGAAGAGGGAGGCATCATCGCCGACTTCAACGACGACTCCCGCTGCATCATAACCGATGACCTTCGGGGCGTCTTCGTCTTTCCCGTGGGCACGGACTTTCGTATCGACCGGGTTGACGGAGACAGCTTTGATCTCAACTAAGAGATCGTGTCCTGTTGCTTCTGGTCGTGGTAGTTCCAGATCAATCAGACTATCTTGTTCCGTTAAAGGTAAGTGTCGGTGGAAACCGACAGCGGACATATTCGACATCAACAATCATCCTTTCCAGATAGGAATCGTTTCTCTCCATCTGTTCCACGCCCGCTCGGTCTTAAAACCAGTTGCGAAACTTTGAAAACGGATTCCCCTTCTGTCATCAACGGAAGAATGCTGGATAGATATGGTAGCATATGAGAGTAGCTATCCATTTTCGAGAAGGAGCGATTTTGTATGTATGACGTCATCTCTCTACCGGCAGGAACGACTCAAGTCACGATTGAACGTTACCTCGTCCATGCTCATCCGCACCCCCGTCCGTATCGACCCGCGCGTTTGATTGCCTTACGTCAAAGTGGTGGCGTCATGCATCGACTGTATCGCACGGAGCGGGAAATCGTGCTCTCTCCGCACGAGGCACTCGCCCCACAAGTCCAGCGGCTCTCGTTCTCGCAACAGGAGCGTGTCCTTGCGTATATCGAAGAACGTCGCGCAAGCTTTGGTTTTGATGAAGGGGAGGAATACAAATTTTACTTACTCGAAGTAGCATATGAACTTCGTCACTTACCACGAACGGATCGACCGATTCGGGCACATACGTACTATCAACTGGATGAGCTGTTGTCGGGTCGACCGCTCGTCTTGCGAGCTAGAAGTCAAGAACGCTCCACATGAGATAAAAAAACAGTCCACCTTTCCTTACGTTCATCGCGAGGAGGGCGGACTGTTTATTAAAGTGCTGGCGTTGGCGTCGGTGTGACACCGGTCTTCGCATAAGTTTGATCGATTGCAGTCCGAATTTCCTTGACGGAGCTACCTTTTTGATAAGCGACGATCGACTGTGCCGCGATATCGAGACACGTACCACACGTAATGCCGTGCGTCGTCCAGGTCGTTGACGTAGCGTTCTGTTCTTCGATGAAGCAGTCATAGTTGCTCGTATGACCCGCAGATTCACCACAACCGCAATAACATGGCATCTTCTTCAATAAATCGGGATGTTTAGCGACGGAGCGATAGATTGTTTGAATCGATTGATCCTGCTCATCGAGAAAAGCAGGTAACGTGTCCGGTCCCGCGGTCTTCTCGAGTTGATCATCGGCACCGTGACTGGCATGGTCAGCGTGATCTTCGTGATTCGTGTGTTCTGTTTTTGGAGTATCCGTCTGTTCAGCCGTCCCGCATGCAGCGAGCAACAGGCTGAGACTAAGTGGAAGTCCAAAACGATACAGTCGTCTTTGCATAGTCGGCCTCTCTTTCATTGTCTTACCTTCATTATAAGGAAAGTAAAACGATGAAAGCATGACGATTTATTGACGCTTATTTCGTGAGTGCTTGTGTGATCGTCTTGATGTTCGCTTGCATCATACTGTAGTACGTGTCGCCGTCTTTACCCGGTGCTCCGAGCGAGTCGGTGAAAAGTGTGCCAGCGATCGGAACGCCGGTCTCACGAGAGACAGTCTCCATACTCCGCCGGTCGACGCTTGTTTCGACGAATAGGACAGGGATGTCTTGCTCCTTGATCGTATCGACGATCCGGCGGACTTGTGCCGGCGTTCCTTGATTATCCGAGTTGATCTCCCAAATATAATCCGCTTTGACGTCATAGGCAGTTCCGAAGTATTTGAAGGCACCTTCACTCGTGACGAGGTGACGTTCTGCTTTCGGAATGTCGGCAAACTGCTTTTTCGCTTCCTGATCAAGCGTCTGCAGTTGTTTGATGTAAGCCTCGGCATTTTTCTCGTAGTCCGCTTTGTGCTTCGGATCTTCCTTGATCAATGCCTGCTTGACGTTTTCGACGTATTGAATGCCGTTACTCACATCGAGCCACGCGTGCGGATCGGTTTCTGATTCCTTGCCTTTTGTCGTCAGGTACTTTGGTTCGACGCCTTGACTTAAACGATAGACTGGCGCGTCAGACGCATCTTTACTGGTCGTTGCCCGAAGTTTGTCGAACCAAGCACCGCCGGCTTCAAGATTCAGACCGTTATAGAAAACGACATCCGCATCCGCCATCGCTTGTACGTCTGCCGGAAGTGGATCATACTCATGCGGATTTGCCCCGATCTTAACCATGCTGTGAACATCAACGTGTTCACGACCAACTTCGCGGGCGAGATCAGCGAGGATTGAATACGTCGCAACGACCTTCAGCTTTCCGTTATCTTCTGCTGGTGTCGAACAAGCAGCAAGCAAGACTGTGCTGAGGAGGACGAACAGGAAAAATTTTAATTTCATACCGTAGACTCCTTTCGTTTCCGGTGACGCATCAGACCGTGACGTGGTGAAAAGATGAAGACGAGTGCGAACAGCGTCGTCGCGACGAGGACGATCGATGCACCAGAGGATAAATTGTAGGTGAAGCTGAAATACAGTCCGACGATGGCGGACAGCGTACCGAAGCCTGCTGCTAGGAACAGCATCCGCGAGAGACGGTTCGTCAGTAAATACGCTGTCGCAGCTGGTGTGATCAGCATCGCAACGACGAGGATGATGCCGACCGTCTGAAGGGAAGCGACGGTGACGAGTGTCAGCAATGTCATCAATCCATAGTGAATCCAGCGTGTCGATAGTCCATAGGCTTGCGCCATTGTCGGGGCAAAGGAACTGATCAGCAACTCTTTGTAGAACAAGAAGATTCCCCCGAGGACGATCAATCCGATGATGACGGTCATCCACATATCGCTCGGACGGACCGCGAGGACGTTGCCGAACAAAATGTGATAGAGATCGCTACTGCTGCGCAAGAACGAAATCAAGATGATCCCGAGGGCGAAGGCGGACGTGAAGAGGATGCCGATCGCTGTGTCGTTCTTGATGCGACTGTTTTGGCTGACGAAGCCGATTCCAAGTGCCGTCACGAGACCTGTGACGATGGCACCGATCAAGAAGTTGATCCCGAGTAGGTAGGAAATCGCGACACCAGGTAAAACGGCGTGCGAGATCGCATCCCCCATCAACGACATCCCGCGTAAGATGATGAAACAGCCGATCACGCCGCAGATGATGCCGACCATGACGGCGGTGATCATCGCTTTTTGTAAGAACTCATACTGAAATAATGCCTCGATGAACGTCATCCTTGTCCCTCCTTACGTCGTTCGAATAGCGGTAAGCCATACGCTGGTTCGAGCCACTCCGGCGTCAAGATATCAGACGGAGGACCGACAGCGATTAGTCGTTTGTTCAACAGCATCAACGTGTCGAAGTAGTCCTCTGCTTTATGCAGATCATGGTGGACGACGACAATCGTCCGCCCTTCGGCTCGGAGTGTCCGTAAGAGTTCGATGATCATCTGCTCACTGGCGACATCGATACCGACGAACGGTTCGTCCAGCAACAGTAGTTCTGCTTCTTGGGCAAGGGCACGCGCCAGAAAGACNNACGCGTTCGAGACATTCCATGGCGAACGCTTTTTGTGCTTTCGATGGTCGTTTGAATAAGCCGAGCTTCGGATAACAGCCCATCAACACGACATCCTGCACACGAACCGGGAAGTCCCAATCAATTGCACTTCGTTGCGGGACGTATGCGACACGTGACCGGACAGCTTCGAGTGGTTGATCGAGTACGCGTAACTGCTCGATCCGAGCGGGAATCAGACCGAGGATGGCTTTTAAGAAAGTGGATTTACCGGCACCATTCGGTCCGATGATACCAATCAGCGAAGCGACCGGAAGACGGACGGATACATCGGCGAGTGCATGTGTATCAAAATAGGAGACCGTGAGTCGGTTAACATCAAGGGCGTACATGAATGCTCACTCCTTTAGTTTTATGGTATAGAGAAGGAAAGTTTCCTTAGGGCAAAAAGTAGATTAAAAATTTTTGATGATTCATTACTAGAGAAAGATTCGGTCTACTAATAATGTTTCCTTAAGGCAAACTTTAAAGCCGTGAGAAACAGTTGTCAACTGTTTTTCGATATCGATCGCGAATCAACTCGTGCTAAGATGAAAAGGCAGAATCGTATGGGGGTGAGGAGATTGCGTCAGACAGCAGAACAACAATGGAAGTGGCTATTGCTCGATGCGCTTGCGAAGGAAAAGCGAGAGCAAGCACAGCAAGTCATCGAAGAAGTCTATCCGTATGACATCGCGCAAGTGTATGAAGAATTAGGAGAAGACGATCAAGCACGACTCCTCGATTATCTCGATCACGAACGATTGGCAGATGTGCTTGAGGAGCTTGAAGGAGAGCAACGTCTTGCCGTCTTGCGTCGTTTAGACGTCGAGCGCGCCGGGCATGTCCTCGATTTAATGGAAAACGATGATGTCGCGGATTTACTGGAGGAACTGGGACCAGAAGAAACTGACCGTTTGCTTGGTAGCATGCGGACAGACGAGGCACTGATCGTCCGCAATCTCTTGACGTATCCACCGGAGACGGCAGGGCGTTTGATGACGAACCGGTTCATCTGGGTGGGAGAGGATTTCACGGTCGGTGAGACGGTCGAGAAGATGCGTGACTACATCGAATACTCGGAGACGATCAATTACGTGTACGTCGTCAATCAACTCAGTGAACTCGTCGGTGTCATCTCATACCGGGACGTCATCTTAGCTGAAAATACGGAACGAATCAGCGATGTCATGGAGACGAAGGTGATTCGGGTCGCAGCAAAGACCGATCAGGAAGAGGTCGCGCAATTGTTCGAACGCTACGATCTCGTTTCGCTACCAGTCGTCGAAGGCGATGTTCTCGTCGGATTGATCACGGTCGATGATGCACTCGATGTCTTACGGGAAGAAGCGAATGAAGACATCGAGAAACTCTCAGCATCCGGTAAATCAATTGATTTCGAGACGAAGCCGTGGATTGCTGCAACCCGGCGCTTGCCATGGCTCGTCTTGTTACTGTTCATCGGGCTCGTCTCCGGATCGATCATCAGTCAGTTCGAAGAGACGCTTTCAAAAGTTGTCGCGCTCGCCTTTTTCATGCCAATGATTGCTGGGATGACCGGAAATACCGGTACCCAATCGCTCGCGGTCGTCGTCCGTGGATTGATCACGCGTGAAGTCGATAAGCGGGTCGCGACGCGATTAATCCTACGAGAACTTTGGGTTGGTTTGATCATTGGTATCATTTGTGGCGTCTTGATTGCTATCATTGCGTACGTCTGGCAAGGAAGTGCCGTCTTAGGTCTTGTCGTCGGCAGCTCACTCGTCATCACGCTGATTTTTGGAACACTGGCTGGAACGATCATTCCGCTCATCTTACATCGCTTAAAGATTGACCCGGCGATTGCGTCCGGACCGCTGATCACGACGTTGAACGATATCTTGTCGCTCCTCGTCTACTTCGGGATCGCGACCGCGTTCATCAGTCGCTTGATGTAAAAAAACCGAACCGATTCGCCTTCTCTTCAAGAGAAAGGGAATTGGTTCGGTTTTTTTCATGCATTCTCATGCGTCGTGCGAATCCAGACCGCCAGTGGACCGACGTCGTCAAAGCCTGCTTCGAGCGCCGTGATCAGGTGATCACCGTATTCGTATCCGACGAGCGGTTGACCGGGGAAGTGTGCGGAGCACAAGCGTGCGATATCATCCCATAAGCGTTCATCAAGATAGTCGGAACTAACGTACATCAATCCGGTCGTCGTTTGGTTCGAGTAGGCGATGCAACTTGCCTGTTGTGCTTCGCAATAGAAAAAGCGGACGTCCGGATGTTGCCATAACGATTCCGGTAACTCCGGTGTCGCTTGGATTGCTTGGAAGCGAGTAAACTGCGTGGCATCCGTGACGACAGACCAATCGACGGGAAGAGCGCGACGATCGAGTATGGCGGGACGGGTCATCCATTCTGCTGTGAACAGGTGACTGAGACCAGCGCTTGAGAAATCATAGCTCGCCGTACAGTCCTTGATGCTGTACACGTCGGTTGCATTAATTCGCTGATGAGGAAGGCGAACCATCAGTTCCGGATAATAACTTGGAACGCTTCCTTTAGCGAGCCAGGTCGATTCGGTTTCTGTCACCTGGCATCCGACTTGTTCACAAACAAGGCGACACCAATCGAAATTGTTTTGGATGGCAGATTGACGCATATTTGATTCCCCCTTAATCCTCTTCCGGTTGTTTAATCAAAACGTATGACAAGGTAGCAATTAACGTCAAGAACAACCCGCAGCCAATCGTGATATACGCCATCGTGAAGACCTTACCGAGCGTCGTCGTCGGGATGAATGTCGGATGCCCGACCGTACTCAGTGTCGTGATGCAAAAGTAAAGCGCATCGATGACCGAAAGGTTTTCTTCCGTACTATAGAAGATCGTCCCAGAGACGAGTGTCAACAAACAAAGGATCAGTAGTCCGCGGAAGTAAGACAAGTGAAAGGCGTGGCGCAACCCCTTGAATAGGCGTGAAAAAATCGTCAGTACAGATATCATCGAATCTCTCCTTTAAGATCGGTGCGTCGAGTCCATCGTATCATGAATGAGATAATCATTCTTTCCGGCATGTTTGACACATCTATCACCTGATCAACCTGTAAGTTCAAGCGAAGAGGCATTTTTCTTGAATGGAGGAAGAACATCCCATAAGTAAGCGAACGTGAATAAGCTGAGCAGTTAGTGTTGCGGATGTGATGGAGTGCGTAAAAATATATCAATCGACATATAGAACATGATGAAGGTCGGAATCAGATAGACGATCGTAAAAAGAAACAAGGATGGCATGCGTTCCGCTCTTCGAGATGATTTTTAGATAGATAGTCTCAGTATAGTGGGCGCAGATTGCTTAGGCGGATTGAAATTTTAAAAAAGGGGAATCAGTCGAGATTCAATGTCAGCCGTCGTATTTTAGCGACACCTTCGAGTCCTGACGGATCATGATGCGTCTTATGGGCGACGAAATGTTCATCGGCTTCCGTCGTCCGGATTCGTAACGGACGTTCGTCACGGTGGACGACCTCGAAGATCACCTCAGCCAGAGCTTCTGCCGATTGGCGGTCGGCATGTCGCGTTCGGTACGTCTGCAAATAAGCCGTGATGATCGGTTTGAAGTCGTCTTCGTGTAAGCCACCCGTCCGTTCAAGTTGATCGAGAACATTTGCGGTAAAGTTCGTCTCGACGGCGGCCGGTTCAATCAGGGTGACGTCGATATTGAAGTACGGTTTATAGTAGGTCGCAAGACTTTCGAACAGCCCTTCGATTGCAAACTTACTGGCACAATACAGTTCATTCATCGGTTGACCGACGAGACCACTGACGCTTGAAGTCGCGAGTAAGTGACTACCTTCCGGTGCTTGTTTGAGTAAGGGGAGGCAGGCTTCAATCGTTCGGATGACACCGAAGACATTCGTTTCGAAGAGTTGCTTGATTTCATAACTTGTCGCTTGACCGAGTGCGCGCAGTAAACCATGACCGGCGTTGCAGAATACAACGTCCAGGTGATCGACCTCTTGTTCGATTTGCCGGATGGCTGCCTTCACGCTTGTTTCATCTGTGACATCGAGCGACAAGAAGGTGAGCGTCGGTAACGACACAGTCATCTCACCCGGACTCCGAACACCAGCGTAGACAGACCAGCCGGCTTCCGCAAACCGCTGCGCCGTCGCCAGACCGATACCGGAAGAAGCACCCGTGATCAATATCGTTTGCATATCAATTCCTCCGTTCTGAAAGTAGTTGTCTTCTATTATTTACCCGAATTATCGTCGAATTATTTGCAATAAAATTGCGTATATTAATGAAAAAACTTAATATAAAGAAAAAAGGAGGTAGGAATCGATGGGGCAAATCGAACGGCTGCAACAGATGCGGGAATGGATCAAGACGAGTCCTGAAATTTCGCTGGATCAACTGATGCAGGAGTATCAGATTTCACGAGATACCGCACGTCGTGACGTCATCGTCCTCGAACAAGAAGGGGAGATCATTCGTGTTAAGAATGGATTAGTCCGTGCTGGTGGGACGCTTGCATATGAACAGCGGACAGAGAAACCGGAAAAACGGCGGATCGGACAGCGCGCGGCGCGTCACGTCCAAGCGAATGATCGCTTATTGCTCGACGCTGCAACGACGGTATCTGAGATGGCACGGGCACTTCCGCCTTATCCACTACACGTCATCACGAACTCCCTTGACATTGCAGACTATGTCGGAGCTCGCATGGATATTGAGCTGTACGTCACGGGAGGGCGTTTCGACCGGCATGCGCGAAGCTTGAGTGGGATCAAGACGGCAGACGACATCCTGAATTATCAAGTCGATTGTGTTTTTCTTGGAGCATGTGGGTTGACGGAAGAAGGACTTTTTGCGGAACAACTCGAAGAAGCGGTCGTAAAGAAAGCGATGATTCGAAGTGCGACCCGTGTCATCGTCCTCGCGGATCATACGAAATTCAATAAACGCTTTTTGCATAAGGTCTGTGATTGGGGACAAATCGATATGCTCGTCACCGATCAAGTACCAGACGCAACGTGGCAAGAACGACTAGATCATTATCATGTCGATCTCGACGTGACAGAGGAGGAAACAACATGAACTCGATTCAAACGACGCTCGTCGGATTTGGTTTTTCAGCGGTGACGTTTCACGTTCCGTTCTTACAGGCATTACCGGCATTTGAAGTGACGCAAGTCGTCTCGAGTCGACCGGAGCAGGTGGCACAACATTTCAGTGAGGCGACAGTCGTCGCGACACTCGCTGAAGCTTTGCAAGATGAGAATACGGAACTTGTCGTCATCACGACACCAACGGCACTGCATTTCGAAATGGCAAAACAAGCGATCGAAGCAAAAAAGCACGTCTTACTCGAAAAACCGGCCGTCGTGACGATCGAAGAAGCACTGGCGCTGCAAACGTTAGCAAAACAACACGGGGTTCAAATCGCCGTCTATCAAAACCGTCGCTTTGACGGGGACTTCCTGACACTTGAACAATTGATGGAGATGAACGAAATTGGGGACTGGCAAGTCATTGAGTCACGCTTTGATCGCTATCGCCCGGTTGTTCGGGAGCGCTGGCGGGAACAAGCGGGTGATGGTGCCGGCATCCTGTTTGATCTCGGCTCACACTTACTCGATCAAGCACTTGCCTTGTTTGGAGAACCGGATGCTCTGACGGGCGATGTTTACCTGCAACGTGACGGTGCTGTTGTCGATGACGGTTT
Organism: Exiguobacterium sp. UBA6282; assembly: GCF_002440475.1. Classification (NCBI taxonomy): domain Bacteria; kingdom Bacillati; phylum Bacillota; class Bacilli; order Caryophanales; genus Exiguobacterium; species Exiguobacterium sp. UBA6282. The sequence continues at coordinate 46,892 of NZ_DJUM01000013.1, forward strand.
CCATGTCACGCTACATTACGGTACGCGGCGTGTCATTCTTCGCTCGGCATCCTTCATCCAAGGACCGACACCGCGTTTTGAGTTCCATGCGACACGCGGCAGTTACATCAAATACGGAATGGATCCACAAGAAGGACGGCTTGCGAAAGGTTATGCTGTCGATGGACAGCTCGGCGAAGATGAAGTGGACTCCTATGGCTATCTCCAGATCGCCGATCAGCCAGTTGAGCGCCTCGCGACACTTCCAGGCAGTTATGCGACGTTTTACGAACAGTTGGCAGAAGGACTTCGCGGTGGACGGGTACCTGTCGATTTACGCGACGCTGAAAAAACAATGCGCTTGATTGAAGCAGTGCGCATCAGCAGTGATGAAGGACGACGCCTCTTACGAAAGGAATGGGATGCATGGAAGAATTGAAAGTGCTGCTTGCGGAAGAGGAAGAACTCGTCCTGACGTCACTGACGAATACGGAAGCGATCGGGATGGGACATGAGTTGATCGGACGGGCGATGAAGAAAAACTTGTCGATTGCCGTTGAAATCAAACGGAATGGGCAGCGTTTATATTACGCGGCGCTCGATGGTACGGCACCGGATCAAGAAGAGTGGATCCGCCGGAAATCGAACGTCGTCTTGCGACATGGCTATAGCTCGCTGTACATGCGTCGGTATAATGAGAGCAAACATCGCTCGTATCATACGATGTATGCTGTTTCTCCAGCCGATTATGTCGATGCCGGTGGGTCGTTCCCGATCCGGATCGAAGGAGTCGGTGTCGTTGGTACGATCACCGTTTCCGGTCTATCGCAGGAAGCAGACCATCGTCTTGCGACGGAAGCGTTGCGTTTACTTAAGAGACAACAGCTGGAACAGTGATATAGATTCATTCGATGTCCTCGCGATGTTCCATTCGCTTTCCTTGGGCGAGACACAAGCCAGTCTCGGCTGTCATAGACAGCCGACTCGGATCTTGTTCGTCTCTGACAGTACGATAAATCGTGCTTTTTCCTGTAGGAGTCGTGTGGAGAAGTGAATACTTTCAATATTATGTGTAATTATTTATAAAATAAGTAATTTTTTTAAAAGTATTTTATTATTAATCTTACTTAATTATTATTATAGGTTTTTGAAAGATAATTGCGAATTATGATTAGTTATGTAAAGAAATTTAGAAAAAATAAATGATATAGCCCAAAGATGATTAATACTATTTTTTAGATCTTATTAAAAAATAATAAATTGATGTGATAAAATTCCTATTTTGTATAATAATAACTATGTTGAAAAGATTATCAAATGTAAAATCGAACAATTAAAAGATGAAATTTTCGGAAGATATTTATTGAAAATTAAGTTAAACAATAATTTTTTAAATACAATGACCATAGTAATGATGAATTCGAGTCAAGCTAATGAATTATTGTCAGATAAATCTGTAAATAAAGTTATAGAGTTCATTTATTTACAAAATACATGTGAAAAATCACTCGTTAAAAACATAGGTTTTATAAATATTGTAAATATTTTTCCGTTGTATGAGTCGAATTCTGGAAATGTTCAAGAAAAAATAAATATAATTATTTCTGAAGGACAACTTGATGAGATGCAACGACAGAATAAATACGCATTTGAAGATGTTTTCTTGAACTCTGAAAAAGTAGTTTTTGCTTGGGGAGATGTTCCGAAAAAAGTAAGCGCAAAAATCCATAATCATGAAGTACTTATGATCTACGATTTAATAGTTTCTTATAATTTACAAAAAAGGTTTATTTATTTAAATACAATGAATACAATAGTAAAGGTTTGTGTCTTACAAAAAAGAAGCGACCACGTCATCCGAGTCGAAACACGCTAAAAGGATATATTCAAGTGAAAAATATGAAGGTTTCACGAAATTTTTTGTACTTAACTTAATTATTTTCAATACAAATAAACAGATCATCTTAAATTGAACAAGCTTTGATTCTTCAAAAAAATATACATTAATACATTACATTATAGTTCAAGACTCGATTTCTAAAATATTTGCTCATTTTTTACATATATCAATATTAATTTTGGTGATTTTATTATTTGTTCCGCTCATTTTTTGTAGCAAAATTATCAACGAAGACACGTTTCATTGTATCGCTAGAAGCTTAAGGATAAACCACCGTATTATTATCATATAAGGGAGTTTATATTAACGTTCGATATCAAAAATCATTGAGCCGTTCTATAGTTCTTTTCGAATACTTTGATCGAAGACTTGACAATCTAGACTGTGATTAAATACGAACGTATAGTTATAAGAGAGGCACTTGCAGGATGTCAAATTCGATTCATAAGATATTAACTTTAACTGCCTTATGGTGTCGAAAACAAAGATATCTTTTCAAGAACTATCATTTTTTTCTTAAAAGCATATAAAGCATTTTGTACGTAAATAATACCTTTATGATTAATTTCAATATGTAAGAAATAAGTTTCTTAAAACGTATCAAATTAGGAGGGAATTAGAGTAATGATTCAAGGTCAATACAGATTTTCAAATGACACCTTAATAAATACCATTAATACCAAAAACGAGAATTATCATATAGTAAAGCATGAATATATACATAAAGTTTTATCAGGAGCAACTTCCTATGGACTTTTATTAGTAATGATAGAAAAAGCAAGTTTTATCGACAATTCTAAGAAATGGTTATTTGATGAGTTAATAGATCTTTGTTCAAAGATGCAAGAACAAGTTGCGACATTTTTAGAATATATACATATTTTAGAAGTAGAGGGGCTGGAAAAATATAAAGAAAAAAGAGAGGAATTAAGATTATTTAACAAGAGATACTACAATTTTTTCTACGCAATAGAACAATATGTAAGCGTAGAAAATCTGAATAAAGAGAAGATAGAAGAATTATCACTTCATGTCTTAAACTACGGCATTTTGGCAATGAATGTTGACATTGAAAAGGTTCCTTTAAATGATTGGAAAAATAAAAAGGATGTTCATAGATTTTTTTCAGATCAAAATAATTCTATTTCATTTAATCCTAATAAAAGATTTGAAATAATTATCAAAAAATTTTTAGCTGAAAAAACTTCTTATGATGAAAAAATACAACAAGTTCTTCATGACAGCTTTTTAGAAGATCTTCATCCAGATTATGTGATTAAAATTATGATTAAACTTTATGAGAAATCTCACGGCATAAACAGGATAATGAAAAGACTCTCTGGTTTTGATAACTTCGAAGAAGATTTAGATCCTAAAGATTTAAGTTTGATATCAGCATTTCCCATGAAGAATGATAAGGCAGTTCCTCATAGTATAAATAGTACGAATTTGAAAACAATCTTTTCTAAATTAGGTGAAGATAATAAGAACACAGTGCTTTTTTTTCAACATCTTATAAGTGGTTTAGAAGAAATGTCTTTATTAAGTTGTCTCTATTTAAACGAGGCAAAGCTTTTAACGTCTTATTATAAAATGGAAGATATAATAAAAATTATTAAAAATATAGAAAACCCCGTTATTTTTATTCAAGGAAAGCTATATAGAATGGTTCATCAAGAATTACTAGAAGAGTGCAGTAATCGAAAAGTATATATAGCTATGGATAATGCATTGAACTCAAGTTTAAAAGTAATTGAAGATTTGTTTTGCAATGCTTATTACATTACTATCCCAGTTGATGATTTTGAAGTTGTAGCAATATATAAAAATAATCATATTCTATTGCAACCCGTTATTAAAGAAATTAGAAATGTCATCAATAGGCAACTTAGCTTGTATCATATATTACCAGCAAGTTTTTCTGAATATTTGTCTTTTGATAAAAAGGAAATAGAAAAAATTTCGAGAGCATTATTTGAACTCAGTAATTTAGGACTACAAGAAAAAGATTTTGGTTTTTGAAAACTAAATTTAAATATTAAAAAACATACTGTTAAGGGAGAATGGATGTGAGTTCTCCCTTAACAGTATGTTTTAATCTTTTTATTTTTTTAGTTTACAATGTAAAAGCATTTACATAAGTTAATTAATTCAAACCCATATTTGAATAATTTATTGATTCTCGATATGTCAATTCAAGACACTTATGGTTGAACGAATGCATGCTTGAGAAGGCGATGTGTCACTTTAGTTGCTGTATACGGCTCAAAACCGAATCGTTCATAAAAGGTACTGGCATCGTCCGTATAGAGCCAGAGCTCGGAATACGTCAAAAGTGCTTCCGGGATGATTTTCTCAAGTAGTTGCGTACCAACACCGTGGTGTCGCATTTCTGGCAAGACATAGACATGACGAATCCGACCGACGTCGTTCGTGCCGGTTTGTTTCATATACCCCCCGCACGCGATGACGTGTCCGGAAAGAGATAAAGCGACGAACAATGCCTCACCATCCTCTTGGAACGTTTCATTTCGCCGTTCGCGTAGCATCCGTTCGATGAAGGGATAGCCTTCCTGTGTACTCTTTGATAAAATTGGTAACCAGTTGAAGGCATCAAAATCGTTGACCCGTTCGATTGTCATCTCCATCTGTCATTCCTCCTTCTTCTCTCTTGGATATTCCTTTTTCGGGAGCGGGAAAAACACGAATCGAGAATCAATTCGAGCTTTTTTTAAATAGAGACTGGATTTTTAAAAGCTGTTTTGCGTATAATGAGAAGTAATGGATTGAACGCAAATGAAAGGAAGTGGCCGTCACAATGAGCCTCAGCCGTTTAAGTAAAGAAGAGATTACTGATCTTTCGCTGATCGAATTCGTCAATGAAATGTTGCAAGAAGCTGGCGAACAGCCAATCACGTTCGATGACATCACGTCAGAAATCGAAAAGTACCATACGTTTACAGATGAAGAAGACAAGTTCGAGAAACTTGCTCAACTCTATACAGACATGAACATCGACGGAAACTTCGTTAACGTCGGAGCGAACCGTTGGTCACTCCGCGCTTGGTATCCGTTTGATAAGTCGGATGAGGATCTCGTCATCGAAGCGCGTCAACGTGGAGAACTTGATGAGTTTGAAGAAGAGTTCAACTATGATGCAGAAGAAGATGAGTTCGAGACGATCGAAGACGATCTCGATACATTCGCGAAGACAGCAGACTATGATTCAGCTGACGACAGCGAAGACGAGGATACGTTCAAAAAAGTCGCAGCCATCGATGATCTCGATGACGATCTCGACGAAGAAGACTTAGAAGACTTCGAAGAAGAAGAGGAAGTCTAAGCACGATCAACTACAACTGTACAGCTGCTATTTCCCTATAGAAATGGCAGTTTTTTCGTTGACGGCTGACGAACGAGCGCGAAAATTTTTCTCTGAAAAATTAGGCTTGACGAAGTTTTCCGAATGACGTAAGTTAGTCATGGGCTTCTTTAAGCAACGTGCTTATTTCAGCAAAAGTGTCTCCTATTATGGGGGCACTTTTGCTTTTTTGTTTTTACCACCTCTGTTTTGTTGAGATGTGAATTAGAGAAGGGAGCAATATTTAACATGACAAAGTATATTTTCGTAACAGGTGGCGTCGTATCGTCACTCGGTAAAGGGATCACCGCTGCATCGCTCGCTCGTCTCTTGAAAAACCGTGGCCTTAACGTCACGATCCAAAAATTTGACCCGTACATCAACATCGACCCGGGTACAATGAGCCCGTACCAACACGGGGAAGTTTTCGTCACAGATGATGGCGCAGAGACAGACCTTGACCTTGGTCACTACGAGCGCTTCATCGACATCAACTTGAGCCAGAACGCAAACGTCACGTCTGGTCGTATTTACTCGACGATCCTCAAGAAGGAACGCCGTGGAGACTACAACGGTGGAACAGTTCAAGTCATTCCGCACATCACGAACGAAATCAAAGACCGTGTCTTCCGTGCTGGAAAAGAAACGAGCGCAGACGTCGTCATCACGGAGATTGGTGGAACAGTAGGGGATATTGAGTCGCTTCCGTTCATCGAAGCCATTCGCCAAGTGAAAAACGATATCGGAAAAGAAAACGTCATGTACGTCCACTGTACGCTTGTTCCGTATCTTGCAGCAGCAGGTGAGCTCAAGACGAAACCGACACAACACAGTGTCAAAGAACTCCGTAGCTATGGTATCCAGCCAGACATCATCGTCTTACGTGCAGAGCACCCAGTCCCACAAGAGATGAAAGATAAAATCGCTCTCTTCTGTGACACACGTCCGGAAGCAGTCATCGAAGCACAAGATGCATCGACGCTCTACGAAGTACCGCTCAACTTGCAACGTCAAGGCATGGACCAACTCGTCTGTGACTACTTCAAGTTCGACACACCAGTTGCTGACATGACGGCTTGGAAACAACTCGTCCACACAGTGACGCACCTCGAGAAGACGACGAAGATCGCACTCGTCGGGAAATACGTCGAATTGCGTGATGCGTACATCTCAGTTGCAGAAGCACTGAAACACGCTGGATTCGCCTTCAACAGTGATATCGAAATCGACTGGATCAACGCAGAAGACGTGACGCGCGAAAACGTCAACGAATTGCTCGGTTCAGCAGACGGAATCCTCGTTCCTGGTGGATTTGGAGAACGCGGAATCGAAGGGAAAATCGAAGCGACACGTTTTGCACGTGAAAACAACGTACCGTTCTTCGGTATCTGTCTCGGTATGCAACTCGCGACAGTTGAATTCGCACGTAACGTACTCAATCTTGAAGGCGCACACTCAGCGGAAATCGACCCAGCGACACCATACCCAATCATTGACTTGTTGCCAGAACAAAAAGACATCGAGGATCTCGGTGGTACACTCCGTCTCGGACTTTACCCATGTAAACTCGAAGATGGAACGAAAGCACGTGCCGCGTATTCAAGCGAGCTCGTCTACGAACGTCACCGTCACCGTTATGAGTTCGGTAACGAATTCCGTGAGCAGTTCGAAGCGAACGGCATGGTCTTCTCAGGTACGAGCCCAGACGGTCGTCTCGTTGAGATCATCGAGATTCCAGAACACAAATGGTTCGTCGCGTGTCAGTTCCACCCAGAATTGATCTCGCGTCCCGAACGTCCACAAGCACTCTTCCATGACTTCATCCAAGCTTCACTTGGTGAATGAAAAGAAAGATAATCAAAGACGCGGTAACCTTCAGCATTTTGAAGGTTACCGCGTCTTTTTTTTGATTGGTTATATTCAGAACTACATATTATAGAAGAAAAGTGTTAATCCCACTCTTCCGTCATCTCTTGTAGTTGCGTCAAGATATGTGTCAGGAGGAACGCGCAAAGGGCAAGACTCGGCAGTCCGTGACGTGAACCGTCCTCTGCCGGAAGCAATCCTTTATTAAACTTCAATGCGAGCGGTGCAATCGAACGCTCGAGCGTTTCTGTCACGTCACTGAGTGTGATGATCGCATAAGGCGTATGCCATGCGTCATAGCGGGCAAGAGAAGCGAGAAGGTCGGAGCGTTCCGTATCTGGCGTAAAGATTAAGACGCGATCGACAGCGTGCAGTGTCTTTCGATCCTTGATTTTCGTAACCCGTTTCATCTGATCCGGACCTTCTGAGAGCATTGGATAGAGTCCTTCACATTCACCGTAAGCGTCGACGTAGACCGTGCCTTCTCCGACGAGCGCCTGTGCGAGCAGACGGACGACATCGAATAGTTCGTCTTCCTGTTTTGCGAGCGTTTGCAATTTTCCGTTGAATTGTGTAGCTAAGATTTTCATCATTTTTCTTCATCCTTTCTGTATTTCTCTCAAGGACAGTATAAAGCAAGTTTTGCTTTAGTGTAGAATGGAAATAACTAGAGGGGGAGTGGCAGAGATGAAAGGCAGATTGTTGATCGTCGAGGATGAGCCGGGAATCCGGAACTTACTTGCACAATTGTTCCGGACAGAAGGGTATGAAACGGACGTCGCCGTCGATGGAGAGGAAGCGATCGTCTACTTACAAGAAGCGGCATATGATTTGCTGTTGATGGATGTCAACATGCCGGGGCGGACCGGGATCGAGGTTTTACGTCATCAGGACCGGATCGGACGACGTGTCCGGACGATTTTAATGACGGCACTCGGTGAAAAAGAAGCGATGGAAGAAGCGAAACGATTAGGGGTCGTCGCCTTCTTCGGGAAGCCATTTGACATCTTCGAATTAAAAAAAGAAGTGACTGTGCAAATTTCTCACGATGTAAGCGGTTAATCCTTCACGTCGCCGTCACAAACCAAAAAACCAAGCGAAATGCTGTACGTTCCGATGAATCAGTATGTTATAATCAGTCTGAAATTGCACGAGTTCGTGTAAGCAGCGATCAAAACAGAGGAGGATGTCATTATGCCATTAGTATCTATGACAGACATGTTAAACAAAGCTCTCGAAGGTAAGTATGCAGTAGGTCAATTCAACATCAACAACCTCGAGTGGACACAAGCGATTCTCGGTGCGGCTCAAGAAGAGCAGTCACCAGTTATCCTTGGAGTATCTGAAGGTGCAGCACGCCACATGGGCGGATTCTACACTGT
>NZ_DJUM01000013.1:55580-75098 GCF_002440475.1 Exiguobacterium sp. UBA6282
TTGGTGGACAAGAAGACGACGTCATCGGTGATGTCATGTACGCGAAACTTGACGAGTGTGTACGCATCGTTAAAGAAACTGGAATCGACACGCTTGCTCCTGCACTCGGTTCTGTTCACGGACCATACAAAGGTGAACCAAACCTCGGATTCAAAGAGATGGAAGAAATCCGTGACGCTACAAACCTCCCACTCGTTCTTCACGGTGGAACTGGAATTCCGACACACGATATCGAAAAAGCGATCTCACTCGGAACTTCAAAAATCAACGTTAACACAGAGAACCAAATCTCATTCGCGAAAGTCGTTCGTGAAGTGTTGGCTGAGAAACCAGAAGCATATGACCCACGCGTATTCATCGCACCAGGTCGTGAAGCAATCAAACAAACTGTCATCGGTAAGATGCGTGAGTTCGGTTCAAGCAACAAAGCTTAATCGACTCTTCTTTAAAGTGCGGTAGACTTCGGTCTACCGTGCTTTTTTCATATCATATGAACGTGTATTCGATGGAAAACAGTAGGACTTCTCGTGAAAAAAACCTATAATAGAGTCGTAAGCGATTTCAAGGGATGAAAGGGGAACGAGAAAGATGAGATTTTTCATTGACACAGCAAACGTAGAGGACATCAAGAAAGCACATAAAATGGGGATTTTAGATGGTGTCACGACGAATCCATCGCTCGTCGCTAAGGAGGGCGTCGATTTCCATACAAGACTTCGTGAAATCTGTGAAATCGTCGGAGATGTCTCTGTCAGCGCTGAAGTCATCGCGCTTGATGCAGAAGGAATGATTCGCGAAGGGAAGGAACTTGCCCAGATCGCACCGAACATTACGGTTAAGGTTCCAATGACTCCGGCCGGACTCGAAGCGGTCGCAGCACTTTCAAAAGAGAAGATCACGACGAACGTCACATTGATCTTCAATCCGAACCAAGCATTACTCGCAGCCCGTGCTGGTGCGACATACGTATCACCATTCCTCGGTCGTCTAGATGACATCGGTCAAGATGGAATGGGCCTCGTCGAGACGATTGCTCAAATTTTCGTCGTACATGATATTCCGACACAAATCATTGCGGCATCGGTCCGGAACCCGGTTCACGTGACGAACGCTGCTCTTGCGGGCGCAGACATCGCGACGATTCCATTCTCGGTCATCGAGTCACTCACACACCACCCACTCACGACGCAAGGAATTGAAAAGTTCCTCGCGGACTGGGAAAAAACGCAGCAATAATCGTAGCGAAGAGAAAGGTTGATGGAACGTGGACATTTTGCATATCGTAGGGCAACAACGCCTAGAAGGAACCGTATCAATCAGTGGTTCGAAGCAAAGCGCCATTCCGTGTCTTGCTGCAGCTCTACTGACGGATCAGACGGTCATTCTAGAAGGCGTGCCGGAAATTGGCGACGTCGCGACAATGATCGAGATTTTAGAGACGCTCGGCACGGTCGTGACACGTCAAGGCGATATGGTGACGATTGATCCAAGTCGGGTTGAATCGATGCCGTTAACTGGTGCGGAGACGCGCAAGTTACGCGGATCGATCTACCTTATGAGCGTTCTGGCGGCCAGATTCAAACAAGGAGTCGTCGGTCTGCCTGGGGGTTATGACATCGGACCACGACCGATTGATTTACACATCAAAGCACTGGAGCGTCTCGGTGTTTCCGTACGTAACGAGCAGGGCGTCCATTACATGCGCGTCGACCGTCTCGTCGGAAACCGAATCTATCTCGATCTTCCGTCATTCGGAGCGACGATCAGTGCTTTACTCGTCGCTGTCTTCGCTGAAGGAACGACTGTCATCGAAAACGCTGCCTATGATCCAGAAGTCATCGACGTCAGTACGATGCTGACGAACATGGGAGCAAATGTCAAAGGGGCAGGAACGGATGAGATTCGAATCAAAGGTGTCTCACGCCTGAGTGGTTGCCGGCATACCTTGATTCCAGACCGGATGGAAGCAGGAACGTTTTTGACGATGGGCGCGGCACTTGGGCGCGTCACCGTCGATAACGTCATTCCGCTCCATCTCGAGAGCGTTATCCAAAAACTCGAGCGGTATGGTGCGTTGATCGAAGTGACAGATGATTCCGTCACGGCGACATTCCAGGAGGCGAAGCCGGTCGATATTCGTGTCTTCCACTACGGTGGATTCCCAAGCGATCTACAACCTGTCATCTCGGCAGCGTTGTTGCAAGCGAAAGGAGCGAGTATCGTTGTCGATAAGTTGTACCCGCAACGTTTCCGACATGTACAGGAGTTGCGGCGCTTAAACGCCCGAATCACGCATGAAGACGCTTCGATCATCATTCGTGGTGGCGAATCCTTACTCGGTACGGAAATCGAGGCACCAGATCCACGCGGTGGCGCAGCACTTGTCTTGGCGGGACTTCTCGCTTCAGGGGAGACGACATTGCACCACGCAGAAGTGCTTGACCAGAGTTACGAACGATTTGATCAGAAGTTGAAGGAACTAGGCGCCCTCGTATGGCGTGAAACGATTTGACCGATTTGTAACAAGGGAGAGGGGACATACACATGGAGAGAAGTCTATCAATGGAACTTGTACGCGTCACGGAGGCGGCAGCACTTGCCTCTGCACGCTGGATGGGAAAAGGATTGAAGAATGAAGCGGATGATGCGGCAACAAGCGCGATGCGTGATGTCTTCGATACGATTCCGATGAAAGGAACCGTCGTCATCGGGGAAGGCGAGATGGATGAAGCACCGATGCTTTACATTGGAGAAAAGCTAGGAAATGGGTATGGACCACGACTTGACGTCGCTGTCGATCCGCTCGAAGGAACGAATATCGTCGCAAAAGGAACATGGGGCGCACTTGCTGTCCTCGCTGTTGCGGATGCGGGAGATTTACTCCATGCACCGGACATGTACATGGATAAGATTGCAGTTGGTCCAGAAGCAGCAGGACACATCAGTCTGGATGCGACGATTGAAGAAAACATCGCAGCCGTCGCAAAGGCGAAGAACAAGGAAATCGAAGACGTCGTCGTCTCGATCCTTGATCGCGAACGTCATGAAGAAATCATTCAACGGATTCGGGCAACAGGGGCACGGATTCGCTTGATTGGTGACGGTGACGTTGCTGGTGCGATCAATACGGCGTTCCCGCATACAGGGATTGATATCTTGCTCGGTTCAGGTGGCGCACCGGAAGGCGTTCTTGCTGCCGTTGCCTTGAAGTGTCTCGGTGGAGAGCTCCAAGGGCGCTTGTTACCAGCAGACGATGCCGAGATCGAACGTTGTAAGAAGATGGGCATCGAAGATCCATCGAAGATTCTCATGATGGACGATCTCGTCGCAGGAGACGACTGTATCTTTGCTGCGACAGGGGTCACGGACAGTGAGTTGATGAAAGGTGTCCAGTTCACGGCACAAGGCGGTCAGACACACTCTGTCGTCATGCGTGCGAAATCCGGAACGGTTCGCTTCGTTGAAGGCATTCACTCGTTTAAGAAAAAACCGAAGCTTGTCATTAAGTAAAAGAGACGGACTCATACGTGAGGACTTGATCGATAAAAAAGAGTTGGTGTTTCGGATAATTTCCGAAACATCAACTCTTTTTGCTATGTTTCTAGGAATCAAGACGTTCATCCTCAACTCCTAGAGGAAAAGGAAACGTGCTAACGTTTTCCGCTTCGTTAAATCGTATGGGAAGATTGCAGTGCCTCCAAATCGCTCGACATGAAATTTCGTTTTGAAGAGCATTGTCTCACGTTTGACGAGCAGGACGTGATTTCATTATCGTACAGATAAGCGAATTCACGACTAAGACCTCTTGAAGCACCTGTGATGAAGACATGCATCCTATTTCCTTCTTATGAATTGAATGAGATGAAAAAAAGCGATCGAGCCAATGCTCAACCGCTTTGAGATGATGAATTAAAGGTAAGATCCTGCGCCGACAAGGCGTGAACCCCAGTACCCTGATTTGAAGCTTGAGTATTTAACGCCACCTGTTTCTGAGTTAACCATGCTTGACTTACTTGTTGCGATCCCGACGTGTTGAATGCCGCTACCGTGTGAGAAGAAGACAAGATCTCCTGGTTGTACGCTTGAAACGCTGACTTTCTTAGAAGAAGAATATTGTGAAGAAGACGTACGTGGCAATGTTTTACCAGCCGCTTTCTTGTAAACGTAGCTTGTGAAACCAGAGCAGTCGAATCCACGAGTCGTTGTTCCGCCCCATACGTATGGTGTACCTTTATGTTTTGCTGCTTCGTTCAGGATTTTCGTCCGTTTAGAAGATGTGCTTGTTGATTTTTTAGCGCTTGAAGATGATTTGTATGTCTTTGTGTATTGTGAGAAGACATAACGTGTTTTACCGCCGTATGAGATTTTTGTCCAGCTGCCTGATTTGCCTTTGTATGTAAAGACTTGACCAGCGTTGACTTTCCCGACGATGCTTGCTTTCGTAGAAGGAGCTGTCCGAACACGAAGACCGTTGTCCGTGATCTTGACTTTCGTGACTGTTGCTGCTTCAACTTTACCTGTACCCACTGATGTAAAACCTGAAACCACTAAGGCTGCTGTCGCGATCGATGCTAGAAAACGTTTCATGTTAAGAATTCCTCCGTTTTAATGTAGTGTGTTGCGTCCGTAAGTTATATGATGAAATCATTAAGTGTGTGATTAAGCAGTGAACCTTACAACTGTGTAAGAATTTTGTCTGCAGGAATATCTTAGCATGTGCGCCCTTAAAAACGTTTTTTCAGTTAGAAGACAAAATAGATGCTTTTGTAACATAACTGAAATAATATCCTTGAATATTACAAAGTAAGAAACGCAAAGGATTGTTGACGACGAATTTAAAAAAATATGATACCTTTAGTTCACGAAAGAAATTACATACCTCCTGATGTATGTATGGAAGTATGCTGAATGCAGTTGAATTTATAAAGAATAGGTGAAAAACATGCCAACAACTGATAAAAAAGATAAACCTGAACGTTCCTATACTTTGGCTCAATTGAGCCAGCTGACATTAAAAGAATTATATGAAATCGCAAAGACGAAGAATGTCCCGCAATATCGGGAAGCCCGTAAGCGTGAGTTGATGTTCAAGATTCTAAAAGCACAGGCGGAATCAACAGGTCTTTATTTCCTCGAAGGGGTACTTGAAGTCATCCCTGGTAATCCACAAATGCAAAACGATGGTGGCTTCGGCTTCCTTCGCCCTATCAATTATTCCCAATCCTCTGAAGATATCTATATCGCCGCTTCTCAAATCCGACGCTTCAATCTACGTAATGGTGATGTCGTCACAGGTAAAGTACGCCCACCGAAGGAAAACGAACGTTTCCAAGGGTTACTTAGTGTGGAAGCCGTCAACGGCGAAGCACCGGATACAGCGCGTAACCGTTTGTTCTTCCCGGCGCTGACACCAATCTATCCGGATCGTTTAATGCGTCTTGAGACAGAGCCACGTCATTTATCGGTTCGTGTCATGGATATGATTGCACCAGTTGGGTTTGGACAACGCGGTTTGATCGTCGCACCACCAAAAGCAGGGAAAACGTCACTCCTCAAAGAAATCGCGAACTCGATTCAAGAGAATCATCCGGATGTCGAGCTGATCATTCTATTGATCGATGAGCGACCAGAGGAAGTAACTGACATCGAGCGTTCAGTTCCGGGAGCAGACGTCGTCAGTTCAACGTTCGACGAAACACCGGACAACCATGTGCGGATTTCTGAACTTGTCCTTGAACGGGCGATGCGACTTGTCGAACATAAAAAAGATGTCGTCATCTTGATGGATTCGATCACTCGTTTGACTCGTGCGTATAACTTAACAGTGCCGCAAAGCGGACGGACGCTTTCAGGGGGGATTGACCCAGCAGCGTTCCATAAGCCAAAACGGTTCTTTGGTGCGGCGCGAAACATCGAACATGGTGGCAGTTTGACGATTCTTGCGACGGCACTCGTCGAGACGGGATCCCGCATGGATGACGTCATCTATGAGGAATTCAAAGGAACAGGAAACATGGAGCTACATCTCGATCGTAAGCTGTCGGAACGCCGAATCTTCCCGGCAATCGACATTCGCAAATCAGGTACGCGGAAGGAAGAACTCTTGCTTCCGAAAGAGCAACTCGATGCGCTCTGGACGATTCGTCGGACGATGAACGAGTCGAACGAGTTCGTCGATACGTTCCTGCGTAAGATTCGCGACACGAAAAATAATGAAGAATTTTTTGCTGAACTTGAGAAAGAAAAGAAGAAGACGGTCCGACGTGCACCTGCTAAACCGCGTACTGTCAAGAAGGAAGCAACGACGGAAAAATAACTATTGCGACGCGTAAAAAAATCGTTTAGTATAGGAAGGTAACTTACTCTGGCTCAGCAAATGGACCAGGGCGGAAGGAGAGAAATCAACCATGAAACAAGGAATTCACCCTAACTACAACAAAGTAGTATTTATGGATTCAACGACTGAGTACAAATTCTTAAGCGGTTCTACTCGTTCTTCGAACGAAACGATCACTTGGGAAGATGGTAACGAGTACCCACTCATCCGTGTGGATGTGTCTTCAGACTCGCACCCATTCTACACAGGTCGTCAAAAGTTCAACGCGGCAGATGGTCGTGTCGATCGCTTCAACAAAAAATACGGCCGCAAGTAATTACTTGCCGGTTCTTAAAAAACAGCCTGCCTCCATTACGGAAGCAGGCTGTTTTTGTATAGGCTGAATTGCGAACGGTACGTAAGGTACGTCTTTAAGACGAACGAGAAAGCAATCCCGCCGACGATCCCGATCAAGTACGGCATGGCATCTGGATGTGCCAAGATGTAGTCGACGACTTTATGGAACGAGATATGACGACCAACAAAGTAGCCGGCGCCCAAGAACACACTGACCCAAATCAAAGCACCTGTATACGCGTAACTCGCAAAAATGCGAAACGGCATTTTTGAAACACCTGCAAAAAAGGCAGAGAGTTGGCGAAGACCAGGTATGTAGTAACCGATGATCAAGACCGATTTGCCGTAACGACGAAATCCGGCTTCAGCGGAGAGAATGTGTTTTTCTGAGATGCGCATCTTTGGTCCGACGCGATGCAACAGGGGCATGCCGAGTTTTAAGCCCAGCACGTAGCTAATCGTCATTCCGATGCAACTGCCAGCGTAAGCGGCAAGAATCGTACCGAACAGCGGTAGATTGCCTTGATGCATCCAAAAACCGGACAGGACGAGCAAGGTCTCATCAGGAACCGGCAATCCCACGATACCACCTGCGAGAAGGACGGAAAGACCAAGGGCGCCATATTGGTGCAGAATGTCATGTAAGAGATGATGAATCGGGGACACCTTCTTTCGCGAGAATCTTCTTCTTTAGTGTACAGGAAATGGATGAAGGTTGGAATGAAAGGACAAAAATTCTAGGTAAAGAAAAAATGAATTTTGATTTCCGGAAGTCAACCCTTTTTCTCAATACCGTTTCGAGCTATACTCGTTAAAGTGACTATTTTTAGAGGACGGTGTCGGACGATGATGCATGTAATAAATCAGTACGGCTGGATCGAAGTAATTTGTGGTAGTATGTTTTCCGGGAAATCGGAAGAGTTGATTCGTCGTGTCAGACGGGCACAGTACGGCAAACTGCCCGTTCAAGTATTCAAGCCGGCAATCGACGACCGGTACCATGAAGAGCATGTCGTCTCTCACATCGGAAATTCCGTCGTGGCGATTCCAATGGCGACGAGTCGTGATCTCTATGCAGCAGTAGCGGAAGAAACACAAATTGTCGGAATTGATGAAGTTCAATTCTTTGATGATGAGATCGTTCAAGTCATCGAAGCACTTGCGCAAGACGGAAAACGCGTCATTTGTGCAGGACTCGATCAGGATTTCCGGGCAGAGCCATTTGGCAAGATGCCGGAATTACTGGCGCGCGCAGAATTTGTGACGAAACTTCAGGCGATCTGTCTCTCATGTGGCGATCCGGCTTCCCGGACACAACGTTTGATTGATGGAAAACCAGCGAACTATGATGATCCGATCATTTTAGTCGGCGCTTCAGAATCGTATGAGCCACGGTGCCGCCACTGCCATGAAGTGCCAGGAAAGCCGAAGCCGCTCCAAACGATGCAACACCAAAAAGGATAAACAAAAAAGACGAACCGATGATGGTCGTCCTTTGATGTAACAGCTGTTCGCTTCTAAGTGAAGACGAATAGCTGTTTTTTTATTATCCCGTTTCCTGTGAGACACGGCTCGAGCGTTCGATGAAACGAATCGTCTCACGCACGATCAAATCCTGATCATGATCGAGGGTCGCGACGTGGTACGAGTTGAGGAGACAGTAGATTCGTTTATCATTCGTCCCGATATGCTGATGCAGGTAATCCGAGCTCGACGGCGGAACGACGTGATCGGTTGCCGAGTAAAGAATCAATGTCGGTAGAAGGATCGATCCAAGGCGTCCTTTCGTCTCATCCATCAAGCGGACGAGTTCGAATGCACAACGACTCGGAACGAGGTCATAGATGATTTCGAAAGCAGACCGTTTGATATCCGGTGCCCCTTCTGGTAAGTACTGTGGACCATCTTCAAACGACAATGCTTCATAAGACGGAACGGAGAGAGCGGCATTGATCGTAATGATGCCTGAAAATGGAATCCCGTCAGCGGCGAGCGATAGTGCGAGCGTCGCGCCCATCGATTGACCGATGACGAAGACTTGATCGCATGTTTCTTGTAAACGTGCATAGCCGTCTTGCAGGCTCTGCTTCCAACATCGAGCAGTCGATTGTTCGAACTCACGGACGTTCGTCCCGTGACCACGCAAACGTGGAGCATAGACAGTGAATCCTTTAGCAGCAAATGCCTCACCGACGTCCCGAACACTTTGCGGGGTCGCATTAAAACCATGACAGATTAAAATGCCGATCGGTCCACCTTGAAGATAAAATGCTTCAGCACCAGTCAATACAGGATAGTTCATCATTACTATTTTTCCTCCATTCGTGAAAAAAACTCGTCAACGTCACTGCTTGGACGCCCACGAGTTTTTCACCGTATCATCCAAAGCCGCGCTTTGCTGGTCGGAGCACCTTACAGATTGCAGGTTGCCGTGAAGTCATAGAGCCAGGTCTCTCGTTCACTCTTGATAAATATCATATTGGAATTGTCGGATTAATCATTGAAACGATGGTAGCACGACCGAAAATGCCTTGTCAAATCGTTCTGGACGAATCGTGATTTATTCTTTCAGCTAACTCATAACTTATGACTCAATCGATATGCGCCAAATGGATTATTTTTGCAAAGTTGGTTGACTTTTAAAGGTTCGACCCGTAATGTAAAAATTAGTTTTACGACATAAGCAACAACGCAACAACACACATACGAATTTCATACCGCAATACTTATCCAGAGAGGTGGAGGGACTGGCCCTACGAAACCTCGGCAACAGACTCATTATGAGCACTGTGCCAATTCCATCAGACAGATGTCTGAGAGATGAGTGGAGTGGATTCTGCCACTGTGCGGATCCAGGTCTCTTCTTGTTTCTCAAGAAGGGACCTTTTTTGTTGAATGAAGGGGGAAAACGGAATGATTGCATTTCATCAAGTCAAAAAAACGTACGTCACGAAGGATCAGACGATCGCAGCACTCGACGGTGTCGACCTGACGATCGAGAAAGGCGAAATCTTCGGTGTCATCGGCTTTAGCGGTGCCGGGAAAAGTTCATTGCTCCGCTGCGTCAACCTGTTAGAACGACCGACGTCAGGAACAGTGACGGTCGACGGGGAAGATTTAACACAACTATCACCAAAAAAATTACGCCAAGCGAAACAGCGGATCGGGATGATCTTTCAACACTTCAATCTATTGAATGCAAACACGGTCTTTACGAACGTTGCGAAACCACTCGTTCTCGCAGGTGTCAAGAAAGACGAGATTCGTCGCCGGGTGACGGAATTACTCGAATTCGTCGATCTTGCGGACAAGGCGGATCATTACCCGGATCAATTATCCGGCGGACAAAAGCAACGTGTCGGCATCGCCCGGGCACTAGCGACGCAACCATCCGTGCTCTTATGTGACGAAGCGACGTCAGCACTCGATCCTCAGACGACACATCATATTCTCCAGTTATTAAAACGCATCAATGCGGAATACGGGATCACCATTCTCTTGATCACCCATGAGATGGGCGTCATCCGGGAGATTTGTGACCGGGTCGCCGTCATCGAAGCCGGGAAGCTGATCGAGTCAGGAACAGTCTTTGATGTCTTTTCGAATCCGCAGACCGAGACAGCGAAAAACTTCGTCCGCTCCGTCATGCATGATGAAATTCCGGCATCAATTCGTCAGTTGATTGAGTCACGGAATGCGCATCCGATCTATAAGATTCATTTTCTCGGACATCACACCGGGCAACCACTCTTATCGCAAGTCGCAAAACGCTTCGACGTCGATGTCAACATCCTGCACGGTAGCATCACGGAGTTACAGGAAACACCGTTCGGTACATTACTTGTTGAACTGATCGGTGAAACAATCGAAGTAAAACGGGCCTTACAGTACATCGATCAGGCACAGGTGACCGTCGAGGAGGTGCTTGCTGATGCTAGTTAACTACAGTGATATCTGGACAGCATTTTTGCAGACGATGACGATGGTGTCAGTGTCGTTATTATTTTCGACTTTGATCGGTTTACCACTCGGCATCCTGCTCGTCGTCACCCGAAAAGGGGCATTGCTCGAGAACGTCCCGCTGTTCACATTCTTCAACAGTATCGTCAATATCTTCCGTTCAATTCCGTTCATCATCTTACTTGTTGCGATCATCCCGTTGACACGGTTGATCGTCCAGACGTCGATCGGAACAGAAGCCGCCATCGTTCCACTCGTCTTTTATGCCGCCCCGTATATGGCACGGCTGATCGAGAGTTCCTTACTTGAAGTCGACAAAGGTGTCCTTGAGGCAGCAGAAGCGATGGGGGCGACGCCATTCCAAACGATTTTCCGCTTCCTTCTGCCGGAAGCACTCGGTTCACTAATCCTTAATTTAACGATTGCAACAGTCGGCTTGATCGGGGCATCAGCGATGGCAGGTGCCATCGGTGGTGGTGGACTGGGTGACTTAGCAATTACGTACGGTTATCAACGGTTCGACACGAAAGTCATGATCATCACGGTCGGGATTCTCGTTATCTTAGTCCAAGGCTTACAGACGACAGGCAACATCGTCGCACGAAAAATCAGAAGACATTAATCAAGGGAGCGATTCAGCCATGAAAAAAGCAGTAGCGATTGGAGCAACATTAACGACGATTTTATTTGCCGGGTGCTCAGCATCAGGAGAAGAAGAAAAGACGATCAAGCTCGGGGTCAGTGGTTCAGACACTCAAGTGTGGGATTACGTCGCGAAAAAAGCGGAAAAGGAGGGCATCAAAATCGAGCTCGTCAAGTTCTCCGATTATGTCCAGCCGAACATGGCACTGGCTGAGGGTGAGATCGACGCCAATGCCTTCCAGACGATTTCCTACTTCAACGCCTTCAAGAAGGAACATAAGTTGAAGCTGTCGCCGATTGCGACGACCGTCATTGCACCGATGGGCATTTACTCAGATAAATATAAGGACGTCAAAGATATTCCAGTCGGTGGCAAAATCGCTGTTCCGAACGAAGCGACGAACATGGGACGTGCCTTCTTGTTACTACAAGAAGCAGGTTTGATCAAATTACCGGACGACTTTGACGGCAATGGATCGGTCGATAAGATCGTTGAAAATCCGAAGAAACTGAAAATCGTTCCGATCGTCGCTGGACAAACGCCACGCGTCTTACCGGACGTCGCTGCATCGATCATCAATAACGGTATTGCTGTTGACGCAGGACTAAATCCGATCAAGGACTCGATCGTCCATGAGAACGAGACAGCAAAACCATACATCAATATCATCGCGACACGGACGGAAGACAAGAACAAAAAAGAACTGAAAAAGATCGCGTCGCTTTACCAACAAAAAGATGTCGCGGCTTTCATCAAAAAAGAATATAAAGGTAGCTCGATCCCGACGTTCGTTCCACTAAGCGACATCGGCGAATAAATTCTAAAGGAGAGTGGATAGCATGACGACGCCAGTACGCACGACATGGGTAGAGACGATTGAACAGGACATCGAACAAAAACGGGAATCGTATCTTGAGACGAGCCACCGGATTCATGCGACGCCGGAAATCGGTAACGAGGAATTCTTTGCTTCGCGGCTACATGCAGAGCGTTTGACGGCAGAAGGCTTTACAGTAGAACTCGGCGTCGCAGGGCACGAGACCGCGTTCTTCGCGAAGAAGTCAAGCGACCGACCTGGCGCGACAATTGCCTTTCTCGCTGAGTACGATGCGTTGCCGGGCATCGGACACGCATGCGGTCATAATATCATCGGAACGACGAGTGTCGCAGCGGCGATCGCGGTCAGCAAAGTGCTTGATGAAGTCGGTGGGAGTGTCGTCGTGCTTGGAACGCCAGCCGAAGAAGGTGGGCCGAACGGAAGTGCGAAAGGCAGTTTCGTCAAACACCAGTTGCTTGAAGGAATCGATGCGGCCTTGATGGTCCATCCGTCCGGACAAACGCGGATCACGGGATCCTCGCTTGCGGTTGATCCGCTCGATTTTGCCTTTACGGGTCGTCCCGCGCACGCAGCGGCGACACCGGAAGAAGGCATCAACGCTCTCGACGCTGTCATTCAGCTCTTCAATGGGATCAACGCCTTACGTCAGCAGTTACCGGACGATGTCCGGATCCACGGGATCATCACGCATGGTGGCGATGCGCCGAACATCATTCCGGAATACGCAAAAGCACGTTTCTTCATTCGGGCGACGACACGGGAACGGCTGAATGCCGTCACGGAGAAAGTCAAAGCGGTCGCGCAAGGTGCGGCACTTGCGATCGGGGCGACGCTTGACGTCATCGCTTTCCAAAATGAAGTCGACAATCTTGTCTTCAACCGGACGTTTGATCGTCTCTTCCAAGAAGAAGCAGAGGCGCTTGGGCAAATCGTGCACCTCGACGAACGACCGGGTCTTGGATCGACGGACGCGGGTAACATCAGTCAAGTCATCCCGACAATCCATCCGTATATCAAGATTGGTCCGGACGATCTCGTCGCCCATACAGAAGCATTCAAAGAAGCAGCCCGTTCGGAAGCAGGGGATGAAGCGTTGATCGCAGGCGCTAAAATCCTCGCACGGACAGCACTTCGCGTCCTCGCTGATGAACGGACACGCGGAGCGATTGCCCAAGAATTCCACGACCGGAAGAACGGTTATTTGTAACCGGAACACAATGACTGGACGCACTGATATCAGGTGCTCCAGTCATTTTTAGTATCCAGTAGATCACGAATTGGGGAGGGGTAACAGAAGTGGAGCGAAATCATAAAAGAGCCAATACCGAAACATTTGCGCTTTGTTTTCTTGAAAAAGATATGCTAGGCTAAAGTTGTATAACTCAATAATCCAGTTCTTCGGGGTAGGGTGAAAATCCCAACCGGCGGTGATGCGATCGATCGATCGACGAGCCCGCGACCCGTGATGTACGCATCATGGCTGACTTGGTGAGATTCCAGGGCCGACGGTAAAGTCCGGATGGGAGAAGAACGAAACGACGCGATTCAAGCTGTTTTCTGAAAAAATGTTTTCAGGAGATGGTCTCTTTCTGCATGCGAAAAAGCAGAAGGCGAACCGTGTATTTCGTGAACCCTTCTATACAGACGCCCCTTTTTCAAGGGGCGTCTTTTTTATTTGAAAGGAGCGAACGCGATGTCACAGATGATGAGTTATGCCATGCAATTAGCACATATGTTAAACGGACAAACAAGTCCGAATCCAAGTGTCGGCTGTGTCATCGTCAAACAAGGACGCATCATCGGTTTTGGTGCGCACCGGTTTGCCGGTGGTCCGCACGCGGAAGTCGAAGCCTTGCGAATGGCAGGAGAGGCCGCCCGTGGTGCTGATCTCTACGTGACGCTTGAGCCATGCAACCATAATGGTAAGACACCACCATGTACGGAAGCGATTCTACAAGCCGGGATCAAACGGGTTTTCGTCGCAACGGAAGACAAACATGCGATTGTCGCTGGTTCAGGGATCAAACGGCTTCAAGACGCGGGAATCGAAGTCGAAGTCGGCTTGTTACGGCATGAAGCGGAAGTCCTCTACGAGACATTTTGGAAAACGATCGAACGGAAACGTCCGACCGTGACCGTCAAAATCGCTCAGACGATGAACGGGATCGCGGCAACGGGGGAACAGCGCTGGATCACGTCAGAAGAAGCACGCGCGAATGGTCGCGCCCTGCGTGGTCGCCATGATGCGATCCTCGTCGGAAGTGAAACGGTGCTCGTCGATGATCCAGCACTGACTTTACGCGCAGTGTCAGGTATCGAGCCGATTCGAGTAATCGTCGATCGCCGTGGTCGGGTGCCAGAGACCGCGCAAGTCTTTTGCGATGGAAAAAATCCAACGTACTGGCTGACGAGTGTTCCTCGGATAAGTCATGATCAAGTGACGGTGCTCGTCGGTGAATATGAGACGCCGGAAGCGATTCTTAAACGCTTATACGAACAAGACATCCGCAGCGTTTTGATTGAAGGTGGACCGACGATTCAAGCCACATTCTTTGAAGCAGATCTCGTCGACCAGATTGAAGTCTACCAAGCCCCGTCGATTTTTGAAGGGACTGCCTGGAACGGACGACATGATATCGAAGAACGTTTTCAAATCGATCAGATTGAAACGGTCGGACCGGATCTCCATCTGACGTACATCCGAAAGGAGGAGACGATATGTTCACCGGATTGATTGAGGAAGTCGGGACCTTAAAACGAAAGATTCCGCGACCGAATGGATTAGCACTTGAAATTGAAGCGCACCGGGTGCTCGAAGGAACGAAGATTGGTGACAGCATCGCCGTCGACGGGATTTGTTTGACGGTCACGTCAATGAGCCCAACCGGTTTTACGGCGGATGCTGTCCATGACACGATTCGTTCGACAGCACTCGGCACGTACCGGGTCGGAAACCCGTTGCAACTCGAACGGGCGATGCCGGCAGACGGTCGGTTCGGTGGACATTTCGTCAGTGGGCACATCGACGGGACGGCACGACTAATCAGTCGGCGACCGGACGGAGAAGCGATGGTGTATACGTTTGATGTCGGATCGTGGCAAAAGTATTGCATTCCAAAAGGATCAATCGCGATCAACGGCACGAGCCTGACCTTGCAACGCGTCACGCCGGAAACGATCTCGATTTCATTGATTCCGCATTCCCGTCAAGTGACGACGTTTGATCGATTGGCAAGCGGCGCAGTCGTCAATATCGAGTGTGACATGATGGCAAAACATCTCTATCATTTCACGCAACATGAGAAACAGACGGACTGGGTAGCATTCTTAGGAGGCGACATGTAATGAACGGATTCGACTTGATTGAAGACGCGATAGAAGATTTGAAGAACGGACGACCGATCATCGTCTGTGATGACGAGGATCGTGAGAATGAGGGCGATCTCGTCATGCTCGCAGAACACGCGACACCAGAAAACATCAACTTCATGATTACGTATGGAAAAGGACTCGTCTGTGTTCCGGTTAGTCCATATGTGGCAGAGCGATTACATCTCTCGCCGATGACGGACAATAATACGGACCCGCACGGTACGGCATTCACGCTCAGCATTGATCATGAAGAAGCGAAGACCGGCATCAGTGCCGAAGAGCGTTCGCTGACGATCCAGCGGATGCTGACGGATGGACCGGAGCGCTTCAAACGACCGGGTCACATCTTCCCGTTGATCGCAAAAGAGGGCGGTGTTCGGGAACGACGCGGACATACGGAAGCAGGTGTTGACCTTGCCCGTCTTGCCGGTAGCGATGAGATTGCCGTCATTTGTGAAATCATCAAGGAAGATGGCACGATGGCACGGGTGGATGATTTGCTTCTCTATAAGGAAGAACACGACTTAAAACTGATCACGATCGAGGCACTCGTCGCGTATCTCGAGCGTCCATTGACGCGGGAAGCGGAAGTGTTGCTTCCGACGACATTCGGAGCTTTCCGGATGGTCGGCTATACGACGCAAGATAAGAAAGAACATGTCGCCGTCTTATCCGGTGAAGCGCACGATGGGATGCTCGTCCGTCTGCACTCGGAATGTCTGACAGGGGATGTCTTCGGTTCGAAACGTTGCGATTGTGGTCCACAACTCGATTCTGCACTTGAGCGAATCGAACGAGAAGGTGGAGCCGTCTTGTATCTACGTCAGGAAGGACGCGGCATCGGTCTGATGGCGAAGTTGAAAGCGTACGAGTTGCAGGAACAAGGACTCGATACAGTCGAAGCGAACCATGCACTCGGTTATCCGACAGACATGCGTGATTATACGGTCGCGGCCAACATGTTGCGTGATCTTGGCGTGACGAAGATTCGCTTGATGACGAACAATCCAGACAAACAACGGGTGCTCGAGCAAGAGGGGATTGAAGTCATCGAACGTGTTCCCCATCAAGTACCCGTTGAACCGGAAAATCAGCGTTATCTGAAAACAAAACAAACGAAACTCGGGCACTGGCTCGATATCCAAGGAGGACACACATCATGATTTACGAAGGTTTCTTAACAGGAGAAGGACTACGCGTCGCAATCGTCGCAGCACGTTTTAATGAATTGATCACATCAAAACTCGTCGGAGGAGCAAACGACGCGTTCCGTCGTCACGGTGTTGCGGCGGATGCTGTGGATACAGCATGGGTTCCTGGAGCATTTGAAATTCCACTCGTTGCGGAAAAGTTAGCGAAAAGCGGTAAGTATGATGCGGTCATCACACTGGGTGCCGTCATCCGCGGAGCAACATCACACTATGACTATGTCTGTAACGAGGTCGCGAAAGGTGTCGCGAGTGCGTCGCGTGATACAGGCGTACCTATCATCTTCGGTGTCCTGACGACGGATTCGATCGAGCAAGCGGTCGAACGTGCCGGTACGAAAGCTGGAAATAAAGGCTACGAAGCTGCCGTTTCCGCGATTGAGATGGCGAATCTTTTACGCACGATCTAACGAAATAAGGATAGGGTGACGGAAGTTTCCGTCATCCTATTTTTTTTGTGGACATTTTGCAGGTGATAAATCAAATTTCAAAAAAAGAATAGTAGATTTGAAATATGAGGATTTGTTTTGAAGAAGAACGGTAATGAGGTAATAAAGAAACTTTGAAACATTTTCCAATGTTTTTCGTAAATCAGGGTAACGCGTATAAAGGAGGAAATGAATATGAAGAAAACAAGGTGGGTAGCAGCTGGGATCGTCGCAGCATCGATTGGACTAGCTGGATGTCAAGATGGGCAGACAGATTCGGGTAGTGGCAGTGGGTCTGGTTCGACGAAGTCGGGGGAACTCTCGAATACGGAATTACTGAATAAAGCGACAGCCGCTCAAAAAGATATTAAATCGTTCCACATGGAGGGGACAGTCAATTCAAAAGCAGGTGAGATGGCAGTAGATCAGAAGGTATCAGCCGATATCATCCAGAAGCCGCTTACGATGCATCAGACGATGACGATGAAAAATCCACAGGACGGTAAGGACATGTCGATCGAGAGCTATATCGTCGACGATAAGATGTATCTATCGCAAAACGGACAATGGCTCGTTCAAGATGTCTCGGAGCTAGGTGATATGGTTGAGGCGATGGAGTCATCGGCATCGACGGATCAAAATCTCAAGCTACTGAAAAAGTACAAAGACAACTGGACCGCCAAAAAAGAGGGTGACGTTTATCAAATCGACGTCAAACTAAAAGGGGACGACCTTAAAGCATTCATGAAGGATTCGCTCGAGCAGACAGGACAGATGGCACAGATGAAAGATGCGATGGACAGCATCGATTACAAGAAAATGAATTACACGATGACGTATGATGCGAAAACATTCTATCCGAAATCACTCGATATGGACATGGTGTTTGCGATTGAAAAAGATACCGAGTTCAATATGAAGAACGAGTCGACGTTCTCAAAATTCAATGAGATCAGCGAAATCAAATTACCTGCGGAAGCAAAAGATGCACAACCGCTCACAGGTGCAGCACAATAAACATCGAAGTCCCCTCTCTTCCATGAAGATGAGGGGACTATTTTGAGACTTGGAACTGACGAAGAACTTCTTTTAGTGCTTCCGTCTGTTTTTGACTGACGGAAATCTGTTCGTGCATATCGCGGAATGCTTGAGCGTCATCCTAGTATTGAATCGAGATAGCTTCGAATAAATCATTGTCATTGACGACTTTCGTATCGATGAAGGACAGCACCCCACCGGACGCGGCATTCAAATGTTCGATCGTCTTGAGTGGCAAGTTCGTAGGTTTTGCCTGCAGTTGGCGAATAGGACCGAAGATCGATTATAAAATCAAGATAATAAAGATTCCACTGAACACTCCAATGACAACGATCGTAGTGAACAGGAGGATGTGTGCTGTGTTAACGGTATCCGTGATCGTTGCTCCGTTATTCTTAGCCTATTGATTATTAAATTTCACGATTTCGTCAGTTGTTCCGAGACGGTGAAGTATGAATCACGACTATCTCCTTCATATTATTGAAATGAATAGGTATCAAAATAGTTTCATAAAAAAATAGTTTGACAATTATCAGTAAATTCTGAAAAAATGGTAAAGAACTACATATTTCATAAAGGGAGGTAACACGAATGGGAAATTCATTTAGTGACTGGATCAGTACGGTGTCCAATCTTGTTTGGGGACCACCGTTACTTATTCTGTTGGTCGGTACGGGGATTTACTTGACGATTCGCTTAGGATTCATTCAAATTACCAAACTACCGTATGCGCTGAAGCTCGCGTTTTCAAAGCATCAGGACGATAAGTCGGAAGGCGACATCAGTCACTTTCAAGCATTGATGACGGCACTGGCTGCGACCGTCGGTACGGGGAATATCGTTGGTGTCGCAACCGCCGTCGTCCTCGGCGGACCGGGTGCGATCGTTTGGATGTGGTTGTCCGGTCTATTCGGGATGGCGACGAAGTATGCGGAAGCAATCCTTGCCGTCAAGTACCGTGTCGTTGATGAAAATGGACAGATGGCAGGGGGGCCAATGTATTATCTCGAGCGTGGGCTGAAGCAGAAATGGCTGGGTGTCTTGTTTGCCGCATTCGCTTCAATCGCTGCGTTCGGGATCGGGAACGGGGTCCAGACGAATTCGGTCGCCCTCGCGATGAAATCAACGTTCGATGTGCCACTTTACGTGACGGGGATCGTATTGATGGTACTGACAGGCGTCGTCATTCTTGGTGGGGTCAAATCAATCGGAAAAGTTGTCAGTTTGTTTGTTCCGTTTATGATTTTCTTCTATGTTGGAAGTGGATTACTGATTCTCGTCATGAACTATGACTTGATTCCAGGTGCGATTTCGACGATCTTCAGCAGCACGTTCTCAAGCGAAGCAATTACGGGTGG
>NZ_DJUM01000013.1:75165-79046 GCF_002440475.1 Exiguobacterium sp. UBA6282
CGTCAAGCGCTCGTTTCGATGACGCAGGTGTTTTTAGATACATTGGTCGTCTGTTCGATCACAGGTTTGACGCTCGTCATGGGAGGACAACTTGATACGAAGTTACAAGGCGTTGAATTGACGACAGCAAGCTTCGAGGTCTTCCTCGGTCCTGCCGGAAAATACATCGTCACGATTGGACTCGTCATGTTTGCTTATTCGACTGTTCTTGGCTGGTCGTATTATGGCGAAAAATCAATCTATTATCTATTCGGTCAAAAATCGATCCTCCCATACCGTATCCTGTTCGTCTTAGTCGCCGGAGCGGGTGCGATGACGACGAACTTGAACATGGTCTGGGCGATTTCCGATGTCTTTAATGGATTGATGGCGATTCCGAACTTAATCGGTTTGATTGGATTGTCCGGTGTCGTCATTGCTGAGACACGACTGTTCCGCGAACAGTTGAGACGAGAAGAAGCGAATCGGAAAGTTTCGTAGAACATGCGAAAATGAAAGACTCGGAAGGAACTAGTGCTTAAAAATCATTTTTGAAAACGAATGACTTTGCCATCCTCGCTTTCCCTGACAAAAGAATGTACCATGCTTTCTTTTCCTGTAGGAGTCGAGGAATAGGCATTCACATTCTATATCTATTCAACAAAAGAGAAGATTGGTTTCTAGGGTATCCCTTGGAAACCAACCTTCTCTTTTTTGCGTGTGCTCCGTCTCATTCAATCACTTTTTACGATAAAGCATCAGTGATTCATAAGGTCGTAACGTTAAAGTGTACCCCTCTGTCTGCATCTGCTGATAATTATGAAGCAACACCGTATAGTCCGATCCGTCATGAGGTAACGTGAACGTCGTGTCCGTTCCGTAGAAATTCGAGACGACGAGTAATTCTTCTTCACTCGTTGCGCGTTCGTACGCCCAGAGTGATGGATCGTCCGGTGTCAACAGCCGGTATGAACCGTCCGTGAGCACGTCATACTGTTTGCGGAGTTGAATCAACCGCTTGTAATGATGATAGACTGAATCAGGGTCTGCGATAGCAGCCTCGACATTGATTTGATCGTACGTCGGCGAGACCGGGATCCATGGCTCACTTGTACTAAAGCCACCGTTTACGGCGTCTGACCAAGGCATCGGTGTCCGCGCGTTATCGCGTGATTTTTGACGGATCGCAGCGAGAATTGCTTCTTCCGATACGCCGTTGGTCCGTGCTTCTTGATAGGCATTCAATGTCTCGACATCACGGTAGTCGGACAGATTCGTGAAGTCCGGATTCGGCATTCCGATCTCTTCTCCTTGGTAAATATACGGTGTACCTTGCAAGCCATGAAGCGTCGTCGCGAGCATCTTTGCACTCTCGACACGATACGCGACGTCGTCACCAAACCGGCTGACGACGCGGGGTTGGTCATGGTTACACCAAAAAATCGCGTTCCATGCTTGTCCGTTCATGCCAGTTTGCCAGTCGGAGAAAATTTGTTTCAACTGCTTGAAGTCAAACGGTGCAGCCGTCCATTTCTCACCGTTCGGATAATCGACCTTCAAGTGATGGAAATTGAACGTCATCTTCAGTTCTTGATTTTCGAGCGAAGAATATTGAAGACAATGTTCAAGCGACGTCGACGACATCTCACCGACCGTCAAGAGATCGTGTCCGGCAAAAACGGCTGCGTTCATCTCTTGCAAGTAGTCATGAATGTTTGGTCCGTCCGTATAGTACGCACGTCCGTCTCCCTCGGGATCATTGGGAAGCCCTGGCGTCTTCGAGATCAAGTTGATGACGTCGAGTCGGAAGCCACTGACCCCTTTATCGCGCCAAAAGCGCATCATCGCGTAAACGTCTTCCCGGAGTCGGGGATTTTCCCAGTTCAGGTCCGCTTGCGTCTTGTCGAACAGGTGCAAGTAATACTTACCAGCTACCTCATCGAATGACCAAGCAGGACCGCCGAACTTCGATACCCAGTCGTTCGGTGTCTCGCGCCAAATGAAGTAGTCATGATAGGGACTGTCCGGATGACGTCCTTCTTCGAACCAAGCGTGTGACGTCGAGCAGTGATTGACGACGATATCCATCATGACCGACAGACCACGTCGTTTTGTTTCTGCGAGTAACGTCTCGAAATCATCCATCGTTCCATACGAGGGATCGATTGCGTAATAGTCACTGACATCATATCCATTATCGTTTTGCGGTGAGGCATAGACCGGCGTCAACCACAGGTAATCGACACCAAGATCCGCCAGATAATCGAGTTTGGCCGTGACCCCGCGCAACGTACCGGTCGCTTTGCCCTCCGGACTATAAAAACTCTTCGGATAGATTTGATAAACGGCGGATTTGCGCCAATCGGTTGTCGTGATCATCAGATACACACCTTTCTGAAATTACGCCGCTTTGTTCAGTGCGGCTTTTTTTGCGCGTTTCGTTGAGACATAGTGGAACAGGAACGTACAGGCAATAGGAACGATAATTGCGATTACCATGCCGACAATGAACGACAGGATCGACCCGGGTACGATCGAGATGAAAGCAGGTAAGCCACCGACACCAATTGCAGGAGCAAGGACACGGCTGACTGCGATGAAGGCAGACGCGATTGCTGATCCGACGAGTGCCGCATAAAACGGATATTTGAATCGAAGATTAACCCCGAACATCGCTGGTTCCGTGATCCCAAAGTAAGCGGATAGTGCCGACGTCGACGCCATGTTCTTATCGTTGACGTTTTTCGCGAGGAAGAGCATCGCGAGCGTTGCTGAACCTTGGGCGATGTTCGAGATCGCGATCATCGGCCAGATAAACGTCGTTCCACTTTGTCCGATCAACTGTAAGTCGACGGCGATGAACATGTGATGCATGCCGGTGATGACGAGCGGTGCGTAGAGTGCACCGAATAATAAGGCACCGAGTAACGGAACAGCTTCGAACGTATTGACGACACCAATCGTGATCCAGTCACCGACTTGACGTGTGACCGGTCCGATGACGGCAAGGGCAAGGAAGCCCGTTAATGTGATCGTCGTAATCGGTACGACGAGTAATTGGATGGCGTTCGGTACGCGTTTTTTGAGCCAGCGTTCAATCGTGCTAAGGACATAAGCGGCTGCGAGCACCGGGAGAATTTGTCCTTGATAGCCGACTTTTTCGATTTCAAACAGACCGAGGATGTTGAACGTCGGAATTTCACCTTTTAAAGCGCTCTGTCCGTAATTCCAAGCGTTTAAGAGATCGGGATGAACAAGCATCAGACCCATGACGATTCCGAGGATCTCACTTCCGCCGAAGCGTTTCGTTGCCGACCAGCCGACGAGTGCCGGGAGAAAGACGAAAGCGGTATTTGCCATCATATTGATCAGGTCCCATAATCCTTGTAGATTCGGATAACGATCAATCATCGTCTTGCCGCCGAATTCGATACCGAACAGATTATTGATCCCCATTAAGAGACCAGCGACGATGATCGCCGGGATGATGGGCATGAAGACGTCGGAAAAGACTTTGATCAACTTTTGGAACGGGTTCATTTTCGCCGCTCCTGACGATTTAACGTCCGCAATCGTTGTCGCCTGCAAACCAGTCAGTTGAATGAATTCAGCATAGACCCGGTCGACATCACCGGCACCAATGACGATTTGATAGACGCCTGCGTTCAAGAACGCGCCTTTGACGAGCGGAACTTCAAGTAAGGCTTCTTGGTCGACGAGCTCTTGATTTTTAAGCGT
The DNA here is from genome assembly GCF_002440475.1 of Exiguobacterium sp. UBA6282. Classification (NCBI taxonomy): domain Bacteria; kingdom Bacillati; phylum Bacillota; class Bacilli; order Caryophanales; genus Exiguobacterium; species Exiguobacterium sp. UBA6282. The sequence continues at coordinate 78,883 of NZ_DJUM01000013.1, forward strand.
TAAGCGAAGACGGGTGACACAGTGAGCTGCCTGCTCAACGTTCTCCTTGCCTCCGATTTTCTCAATGATTTGCTCTGCAATCTGACGATAGTTTGGTTTCATCTCGATGCTCCTTTTTGGAAGTGACGTACTCGACCACTTTTGAAATGAAAACGTTTTCTTAT
>NZ_DJUM01000013.1:79069-109719 GCF_002440475.1 Exiguobacterium sp. UBA6282
ATGTACGGATTCCCTCATGGATCACCATCTATTCAACGCCGTGCGATATCGGTGAATTGAAATTTATCGAGGCGGTGACGTGATTCCGTTCGCTCGAAATGTTGGCCTTCATAGAAGTACGTATCGTTCGTGACGACGATGACGTGTGTCATGTCGTGAAGATCAAGTCGTTCTTGGTCTTCCCGTGTCGCAGGGCGCGCTTCAATCTTTCGTTTCGCATAGCTGATCTGCCGGCCGAGTGTCTCTTCGATGTAATGATAGATGGACCCTTTAGCAATGTCAGCGGTTAGGCCGGGCACAAGTGCGGTCACGAAATGATTAATGTCACGGATGACGCGTTCGCCATCAATCTGACGAATCCGCTCAATACGGGTTACGTCTGTTCCTTGTGCCACATGCAATAACGAAGCGAGCTCAGGAGAGGCGGAGAGCACTTCGCACGATAGCACATCCGTCTCGACAGCATGTCGACCCATCCGGCGATGCGCCTCCGAAAAGCTGACGATTCCGTTGAACTGAAACTCGATCGCTTCTTGCGATAGAACGAAGACACCCTTTCCTTGGTGTTTGCGGACGAAGCCTTTCTCTTGCAGCGCATCGATCGCTTTTCGGACCGTTCCACGACTCGCCTCGAATTCATGCATCAATTCTGTCTCAGAAGGTAATTTCATGTCAGCTGGAAGCGTTCCTTCTTGAATCCGTTGTGCGAGTTGATGATAAATGGTTAAGTATTTCGGCATACAATCCGTCCTTTGCACTCAAATAGTGCTTTTAGTGTAGCATGGAACGAATACAGGCATCAAAATAGCTCCACCTATGGTCCGGGTACAACCGGAAAACAGATGGAGCGCAAAAGTGTGAAGGATAGTTAACTAACGAAGGGATGTCGAATACGTCGTACCCTTTTGGAGGACCGCTTGTTTTTCATCGAGTACGTCACTCGTCAAGAGTTCGATTGATGTGACCGGGCGTTCCAAGATGAATCCAAAGTTACCACTATGAGTTTCAGACGGAGCATATGTCTTTGCCAGGGATTCGAGATAGACATCGTCTTCAAGTGTCTTTTCCGCTTCGTCATCCAGTTTGAAATGAGCAACGGGATTAAAGGTGACGGGTGCGTCACTCGTGTTTGTGATCATGACACGTATCTTAATCAGATCAAAGGACTCATCGTGCGTATAACCATGGAAGAAATCGATCATGCCGTAGCTTGGACGGGCGTGAAAGACTTTGATTTCTTCGATCGTCATCTTGATTGGACCAATCTTCCGCGTTTCATTCACTGGTTTGAACTGTTTTAACGTCAGGTCGCCTTTGTCGTCCGTCACGGTTTGATCGATTTTCGTCAGCTGACGATCATCTGGAAGTTGTGGGTTCGGGACATAGGCGCTTGTTTTTTCAAGCAGTACCGGCTGCTCTTGTTTCGCAGACGATGGTTCTTTCGGTGTGTCTTGTGATGCGGAAGTGCTACAACCAGCGAGCACTGTCCCAAGCATCAAAGTAGCAAGGATCTGTTTCATGAGACGTCTCCTTATTTCTTCGCCTTCAACAGATCGAAGATGATTTTGGCGTGATCCGTGTTATCGACTTGACCAGCGAATCGGTCTTTCGCAGGACCGAACGCATAGACGGGTACGTCTTCACCCGTATGACCACCTGTCGTCCAGCCCGTATGCGAGCGTTCGTTGAAGATCTCTTCGATGGCATTATCGATGTCGAGTAATGTTTTCGATTCAGCAGCGCGAGAGACGCTGTCGATTTCTTGATCCGTCAAGGCGAGTTTGTCTTGGTCGATGTACTTCATTAACGTTTTCCGTACGTCCGCGCCTTCGACGATTTGCTGCGCCATGAAGTCAGGTGTCTTCTTCGCTGCTTTGATTGGCTCAGCGAACCAGTTGTAAATGCCATCTGCACCAATCGAGTAACCGCCAGTCGAGTGGTCGGCTGTTGCGACGACGAGTGTATGCTTATCCTTCTTCGCGAAAGCGATCGCGGCTTTAAAAGCACGTTCGAAATCTTCCATCTCACTCATCGCACCGACGATATCATTGTCGTGTCCTGCCCAGTCAATTTGACTGCCTTCGACCATCAGGAAGAATCCTTTTTTATTCGAATCAAGTCGCTTGATTGCGGCGTTCGTCATTTGAGCAAGTGACGGGACTGAGTTTTCGCGATCGATTCGTTTAGGTAATCCACCGTCTGCGAACAATCCGAGCACTTGTTTATTTTTATCCGCTTGCAGCTGATTGAGGTCAGTGACATAGCTATAGCCATCTTTCTTGAACGCTTTCGTCAAATCGACGTCTGGACGGACGAAGTTCGATTTCCCACCCCCGAGCATGACATCAATCTTATGTTTGCCGTTCACACGTTCTTTGAAATAGTCATCTGCAATCGCATTCATGTTTTTACGACTTTCGTCATGCGCACCGAATGAGGCAGGTGTTGCATGCGTGATTTCCGATGTCGCGACGAGTCCCGTTGACTTGCCACGTTCTTTGGCCGCCTCTAGGACGGTCTTGACTTCCGATTTATCATTATCGACCGCAATCGCTGCATTGTAGGTCTTCACACCAGAGGACATCGCTGTCGCGGCAGAGGCGGAATCGGTGATATTCTCCTTCGCATCTTCCGGATATGTCATCTGTTGACCGACGAGATAGGGATCAAAGGCTGTTTTTTCAGCCGTCGTCGTCGAAGGATCGTTCTTTAAGTAACGGTGTGCAGACGTGTATGAGACACCCATGCCGTCACCAATCAGGAAGATGACGTTCCGGATTTCGGGTGAGTGAGTATGTTTGGCTTTCGCTTCGGCTTCCGGCATCGAAATCATCGTACTCAGGGAAAGGGTCGATAAGGCAAAAATCGGGATCAGACGTTTTAGTTTCATAGGGATTCCTCCTCGAAAGGTAATGGGTTATGGTGCTACGACCTACAAACACAACCTTACGCAGAAAATATGAAATCCATATGGACCGTCTGTAAAGGTTTGTGAAGAAACGATGACAAACGAATAGCCCTTCTGAAAAATCATCTCAGAAGGGCTACTTGTGTATAGATTAGCGACTCCACCCGATCATCCGACGGTAGGAACTGAACGTCGGCCATGCGAGAATGACGATCGCGAGCCAGTACAGGAACTGGTTCTCGGACGAAATCAGACCAATGATTCCTGCGAGCAGGATCGTCGTGTAGATCGAGAACGTGATGATCAGTGCTGGGTGTAGTTTTGGGAAAATAGTGAACCGACCGAGTCGTTCGTTCGCTCCGCGGATATATAGGCGGCTACCAAAGAAGAGTAAGGCAATCGTCAAAGCTAAACAGAACAAGACGGGATACGTTAGATTCAGATCGACATTACTTTCGAAAAAGAGTGCGAAGGGTGTCGTGATCGTCATCAGGAAACTTGTCGGCTTGTCTAACTCCTCGTAGGTCACACCGAAACCGAGCAGGGCGACGGCGTAGATGCTGAAATACGTGAAGTAGTTCAAGAACAAGAAGAACGTGCCGAGCAACAGTTGTCCGATGATATCACCAGCGATTGTTCCGGCGAATAAGAAGATCGTCAAAATCGTCACATCAAATAGAAGGAAAAGACCAAAATCTTGGAAGAGTGACGACCACGTGACGTAATCAAACGGATTGATACCGCCGAACGCTTGCAGCAACAACCAGCTGACGAAGAAGCCGATGATCGGAAACAAGATTAGTGTTACGACGCCAATCGCCCATTTGATCCAGAACAACCAGACCTTCGGAAACGGTAACGCGTGCAAAATCAGGCTGCGACCACTCCCGCGCTCGGAACCGAGCATCAGGATCGCGAAGACAGCAATGAGAATCGCTGCGAATCCGGCAAAAAAGGGACTGACGAGTACGGTGTTGAGTAGAGCAGGTTGCTGAGACGCCTCGTAATTCTCGAACTCATTGATGACGGTATAACTGCCGAACCCATAGCTGAAGATCGCAAGCAGAATGAAACAAGCGAGCGGCCAGATGCCTTGTTTGATATGATAACGGATCAATTGCTTAACCATGTCGTTTCCCTCCAAATGTCCCTAAGAAGTAATCTTCCATCTGCACTGGCAAAGCATCTTTTAACAAGGGGTTCGTCGTTTCAAGATACTGCGCGCCTGCATCGGATAAGACGAGCAATGTCACGACCCGACCTGTTTGGGATAAGACGTGAAGATCAGCATGTGACAATTCCGGAACGTCCTCATAGACGACTTGCCATTTCTGCATGCTGGCTTTGGCGTCGTCGAGTGCTTTGGGTTCACGGACGAGATGCTTTTCGATCGTCATGACACGGTCAGCGAGTGAATCAAGCTCTTCGAGTTGGTGTGAGGCGATCAAGACGGCAGTTTGGCGCTCCGCAAGCAATGATACGAGCTGTTTCAGATAATCTCGTTTGTTGATTCGATCGAGTCCGTCTGTTGGTTCATCCAGTAAGAGGACCGGAGCATTCGTCGCGAACGCAAGTTGAAGAAGGAACAACTGAGCTTGTCCTTTGGATAATGACGTCACGCGACGTCCGCGATCGAGGTTTGACGAACGACAATAGTTTTCGATGTACGTTTTCTCGAAGTTCGGATAGAACGCATTGTAGAAGTTGATCAGTTCGGCGAGTGTCATCTGGCGATAGACGGAAACAGAATCCGGAACGAGGAAAAGGTGCTCGCGTGTCTTCGGGACGTGGTGGATCGACTCGCCATTCCATTCAACTTTTCCGCGCGTTGGCTCAAGAGCACCGACAAGTGTTTTCAGTAATGTCGTTTTTCCGGCACCATTACGCCCGATCAACGCAGTAATCGTTCCTGCTGGTAGAGTAAAGGATGCATTTTCATAAATCATGGTACGGTCAATTTGTTTCGTTAGATGAGAAACGGTCAACATGAGGAATCCTCCCTAATGTGTAAGATGAGTTGATAGAGTTCTTCGTTTGAAATGGAGAGTTCGTCGGCGACGGAACAAAGACGAATGAGTGGATCTTGAATGGCGGCTTTCTTGACTTCATGAAGTGGAATATCTGAGATGAAGGATCCTTTGCCGCGCATCGTGACGATGAAGTTGCGGCTCTCAAGTTCCTGATAGGCGCGGGAGACAGTGTTCGGATTGACAAGGAGTGTACCAGCAAGTTCACGGACGGATGGCATCTGTTCGCCAGAGCGGAGTAGACCACGGGCAATCGAGCGGATGATTTGAGCGACCAGTTGTTCATAGATCGGTAACGGACTTTTGGGATCGACGGTGAACATTTCTTCACCTCCTTAAGTGTACTAGTTCAATTAATACACCAATTATAGGAATTCAAAACCTGTCTGTCAATGCCTCTTTTCAAGAAGACGATGACGCCATCGATCGCAATATTTGCTATACTGACGTCAGAAGAATCGCAGGAAGGATGACCCGAGATGTTGGATCGATTGAGTGCCTTAGAGGACCGTTATGAAAAACTGAATGATATGTTGGCTGATCCAGCCATCATTAATGATACGAATCAATTGCGCGAGGTCTCAAAAGAGCAATCGCAACTTGCACCGACCGTCGAGACCTATCGCATCTACCGCGAGAAGATGGAAGCCTATCAAGAGGCACGCCAAATGTTGACGGATCTGGAGATGCGCGACCTTGCGAAGGAAGAAGTCGCGATGCTTGAGCCGGAGATCAAAGAGCTCGAAGCGAAACTGAAAGCCTTACTGCTACCGAAGGACCCGAATGACGACAAGAACGTCATCGTCGAAATCCGCGGCGCAGCGGGAGGAGACGAGGCAGCCTTATTTGCGGGTGATCTCTTTAAGATGTACTCGAAGTTCGCTGAGAAACAGAACTGGAAGATCGAAATCATCGACGCGAGCTATACGGAGCTTGGCGGTTATAAGGAAATTATCTTCATCGTTAAAGGAACGGGTGCCTACTCGAAGTTAAAATACGAGAACGGAGCACATCGTGTCCAACGTGTTCCGTCAACGGAATCCGGCGGACGGATCCATACATCGACAGCAACGGTCGCCGTGTTACCGGAAGCAGAAGACGTTGAAGTCGAAATCCACGATAAGGATGTCCGGGTCGACACGTTCACATCGAGTGGACCGGGCGGGCAGTCCGTCAATACGACACAGTCCGCTGTCCGTGTCACACACGTGCCGACGGGAATCGTCGCCAGTTGTCAGGACGAGAAGTCGCAGATCAAGAACAAGGAAAAAGCGATGAAGGTCTTGCGCGCACGTGTCTACGATAAGATTCAACGCGAGCAGCAGGCGGAGTATGATGAAAAACGGAAGTCGGCTGTCGGTACAGGTGACCGTTCAGAACGGATCCGGACGTATAATTTCGCACAAAACCGAGTGACGGACCACCGAATCGGTTTGACGATCCAGAAGCTCGACCGGATCCTCCAAGGAGAGATGGATGAGGTCATCGATACGCTCGTCATGGAGTATCAAGCACGGGCATCGGAGGCGGCAAACTGATGCGGATCGCAAAACGTCTAAATGAAGCAAAAACGATGATGGAACAAGCAGGACGCGAGGGTTCGAGTGCCGAATGGTTACTCATGCACGTCTTAGAAGTCGACCGGACGGGACTCCTCGTCCGTCTGTCAGATGAATTGACGCCGGAGCAGGATTTACGATTCAGTGAATACTTGCTCGCCCATGTTCACGGTGTGCCCGTGCAACATTTAATCGGCTATCAGCCGTTTTATGGACGGAACTTCAGCGTCACACCAGATGTCTTGATTCCGCGACCAGAAACGGAAGAGTTGATCGTCTTCGTGACGGAGCGCCTCAAACGTGAGTCGTTCACCGCGGGACAGATCGTCGACATCGGAACTGGTAGTGGGGCGATCGGAATCACACTCGCGCTCGAACTCGAGCAACCGGTCACGACCGTCGATATTTCACCAGCCGCGATTGCGGTCGCGAAGCAGAATCAAGCGACGCTTGGTGGGGACGTGACGTTTCTCGAAGGGGATCTACTGGCACCACTTGCGGACGATTCCGTGCGGGTGCTCGTCTCGAACCCTCCTTATATTGAGGAAAAAGAATTGCTCAGTGAGGTCGTATTCGACCATGAACCGCATCTCGCTCTGTTTGGTGGAAAAGACGGTCTCGTCTTTTACCGACGTCTCGTCGAGGAGAGCGGACGGGTTCTACGCGACGATTTCCGACTGATTGCGTTTGAAATTGGACACAATCAAGGACCAGAAGTGCAAATGATGTTAAAAGAACGTTATCCAAGTGCGGAAACGGGTATTTTAAAAGATATAAACGGTAAAGACCGTATCGTGTATGCGGAACGAAAGGATTGTACAGCGTGAAGACGGAAATGATTGATTTACAGACAATGGATGAAGCAGTTCGGTTATTGCAGGAAGGAGAGGTCGTGGCGATGCCGACCGAGACCGTCTATGGTCTCGCAGGGGACGCAACGAACGAAACGGCTGTTCGGCGAATCTTCGCCGCGAAGGGTCGACCTTCTGACAATCCGCTGATTGTCCATGTCGCATCCGTAGAACAGGCACATCAGTTCGTCACGCACATTCCAGATGTTGCAACACGTTTGATGGAGGCGTTTTGGCCAGGAGCCTTGACGATCATCCTCGAATCGAACGGCACCGCATCCACACTCGTCACAGCAGGACTAGATACGATCGGATTACGGATGCCAGACCATCCGCTCGCGCTTCAGTTAATCGAAGCGACAGGGCTGGGTCTCGCAGCACCGAGTGCCAACCGTTCCGGAAAACCTTCACCGACGTCATCTGCGCATGTCGCACATGACCTCTCGGGACGCATCGCTGCGATCGTCGATGGAGGGGAGACGGGCATCGGGGTCGAATCGACTGTCATCGATTGTACGATGACGCCACCGGCGATTTTACGACCGGGTGGCGTGACACGCGAACAAGTCGAGGCAATCATCGGTCCTGTCACACTCGATCCTGCTTTATCGATGAAAGATGTTACACCGAAGGCACCCGGGATGAAATATACCCATTATGCGCCGGAAGCGACACTGTCCGTCGTCGAAGGGGATCTTTCATTCTTACAGCAACTCATCGATGATGCACGACAAACCGGACACAAGACGGGCGTTCTCCTGTTCGACGGGGAGGATGTCGACGCAGATGTTCGCTGCTCCCTTGGTAATTCGATGGAGACGGCGGCACAACGTCTTTACGATTGTTTACGGCGATTTGATCAGACGACGGTGGATCAGATTTTTGTACGAGACCTATCAGAAGAAGGGGTGGGGCTTGCGGTCCGCAACCGCCTCCATAAAGCAGCAGGTGGTCGGGTCATTCGCCCTTGAAGAAGGAGGATACGGAGATGAGCACACGTCGCGTTTTATTCATCTGTACAGGAAATACATGCCGTAGCCCGATGGCGATGGCGTTACTACGCTCGAAAGTCGCTGATCAGGAATTCGATGTCCGTTCAGCAGGACTACGTTCGATGCAAGGATTCGATGCGTCCGAGAACGCACTACAAGTGTTACGCGAACGCGGCATCGAACTCGAGCACTATACGCAAGTCTTTGATGATGTACTCGGACGCTGGTCTGACATCATCTTGACGATGACGCGTCAGCACAAGCAGGAAGTCGGTGAACGCTATCCGGAACTGAAGGAACGGACGTTCACCTTGTACGAATATGTGACTGGGCTTGAACGGGATATCAACGATCCGTACGGCGGATCGATGAACGTCTATCGCCAAGTACGTAATGAACTCGAACCCCTCGTCAATCGTCTTGTGTTAAAATTAACGCAGAACGGAAACGGAAGAAAAACTCCGGACACACGGAAGCTTCCGAAAAAACAACCTAAACAAACGGGGGAATAGTAAAGATGAAAGTAGCAATCGGCGCGGATCATGGCGGTTTTAAGTTAAAGGCAGAAATCAACGATCTCCTACAAGAGCTCGGCATCGACTATACGGACTTCGGTACGCATTCGTCCGACTCGATCGATTATCCGGATGTCGCGATTCCAGTCGCGGAGGCAGTCGCGAACGGAGAGTTTGACCGTGGCATCTTGATTTGTGGCACAGGCATTGGGATCGGTATCGCAGCGAACAAGGTCAAGGGCATCCGAGCAGCGCTCGTCCATGATACGTTCAGCGCGAAAGCGACGCGGCAGCACAACAACTCGAACATCTTGACGATGGGCGAACGCGTTATCGGTCCAGGACTGGCTCGTGAGATCGCGCAGCTTTGGCTTGAGACGGAATTCGAAGGTGGGCGTCATGAGAACCGCGTTTGCAAAATCTCGGATTATGAGGTGAAGTAATGGACGTGACACGCATCCAGCACGATTTAGAAGAAACACTGAATGCTCTGGATGAACGATTTTCCTTAAAAGGAAAATTGCTCGTGATCGGCTGTTCGACGAGTGAAGTGATTGGCAAACAAATTGGCAAGGCAGGTTCACCAGAAGTGGCGGACGCCTTGTTCGATGTCTTCGATGCCTTTCGTCGATCGCATCAAGTCGATCTCGCCTTCCAAGGCTGTGAGCATATCAACCGAGCGCTGACACTTGAGCGGCAAACGGCCGAACGTCTCGGGCTTGATCCGGTGACGGTCGTTCCCGTTCCAGAAGCGGGTGGATCGATGGCGAGTGCTGCGTACCAGCGCTTCTCAGCACCTGTCGTCGTCGAAGCGATTCAGGCTGATGCCGGAATCGATATCGGTGATACATTCATCGGGATGCACTTGAAAGCTGTTGCGATTCCAGTGCGCTTGCCGCATAAGGAAATCGGTGAGGCACACGTGACGGCAGCCGTGACACGACCAAAATTAATCGGTGGGGCACGTGCTAAATACGAATAATTCATGCAAGGGGTTGCGCACCCCTTGCTTTTTTGATGTTGTTTTGGGGGATGCCGGGAAGGAAACATTCGTGTTAAGATAGGTTTATCGAAATGAAATGGGGGAATTCAGATGGAACAAACACCGCTTACGTATCTGAAACAACAAGATGAAGCACTCTTTTCGGCAATGCGCCAGGAACTAGGTCGTCAACGGGATAACATCGAATTGATCGCATCCGAGAACTTCGTCTCGCAAGCTGTCATGGAAGCACAAGGCAGCGTCTTAACGAACAAGTACGCAGAAGGTTACCCAGGTCGTCGTTATTATGGTGGCTGTGAGTATGTCGATCTCGCTGAGAATCTCGCACGCGACCGCGCGAAGGAAATCTTCGGGGCAGAGCACGCGAACGTGCAGCCGCACTCCGGTGCACAAGCGAACATGGCGGTCTACTTCACGATTCTCGAACAGGGCGATACGGTCCTCGGGATGAACCTATCGCACGGTGGCCATCTGACGCACGGTAGTCCCGTCAATTTCTCCGGTGTCCAGTACAACTTCGTGGAATACGGTGTCGATCAAGAGACAGAGATGATTGACTACGACGTCGTCGCGAAATTAGCAGAAGAGCACAAACCAAAATTAATCGTAGCGGGCGCATCGGCGTATCCGCGCGTCATCGACTTCAAGCGGTTCCGTGAAATCGCAGACAGCGTCGGTGCTTACTTGATGGTCGACATGGCACACATCGCTGGACTCGTCGCAGCAGGTCAACATCCGAACCCAGTCGAGCATGCACACTTCGTCACGACGACGACGCATAAGACGTTGCGTGGTCCACGTGGTGGGATGATTCTCTGTAAAGAAGAGCATGCGAAAGCGATTGATAAAGCAATCTTCCCAGGGATCCAAGGTGGTCCACTCATGCATGTCATCGCCGCGAAAGCTGTTGCATTTGGTGAAGCCCTTGCACCAGAGTTCAAGGACTACATCGGTCAAGTCGTCACGAACGCCAAAGTACTCGGTGAGGAATTGACGAATCGTGGACTCCGGATCGTTTCAGGCGGAACAGACAATCACTTGCTCCTCGTTGACTTACAACCACTCGGTATCACAGGTAAACTCGCCGAGCATGCGCTTGACGAAGCTGGCATTACGGTCAACAAGAACACGATTCCGTTCGACCCAGCGAGCCCGTTCGTCACGAGCGGTATCCGGATCGGAACGGCAGCGATGACATCTCGCGGATTCAAGGAAGCTGAGATGAAAGAAATCGCAGAGTTGATCGAACTCGTCTTGAACCACCCAGAAGAAGCAGACGTTCTCGCACAAGCACGTGAGCGTGTCGTTGCTTTGACAGGTCGTTTCCCACTCTACCCAGAGCGCGGATGATCGTCATCCCCTTCATCCTTTTCATTTTGAGAAGGGGGAAGGGGATTTTTTTGTTTGTCTAAAAAGGAGGAGTACGATGTATATTCTAGTCGCAGAAGATGATCCCCATATCCAAGCCCTTGTCGTGTCAACGTTACAAGCCGACGGGCATTCCATCCGAGCGACAGCAGACGGAAACGAAGCGCTTGCTTGGATCGAGAAGATGACGTTCGAAGCAGCCGTACTTGATGTCCTGCTCCCCGGACAGACCGGTCTCGTCTTATGCGAGCGATTACGGCAACACGGGGACATCCCGATCTTGATGCTGACGGCACTCGGGGAGCTGACAGATAAACGGGACGGTTTCGCAGCAGGTGCCGATGATTACATCACAAAACCGTTTGATCCGGAAGAATTAGTATTTCGCCTCCACGCCGTGGCTCGGCGCTATCAAAAAGCAGCGCAACCTGTTTTGCATCTTGGAGATGTCACGATCGATAAACGTAGTCAGCTCGTGACGATTCAGTCGGCCGAGTGGACACTCCCGCGACGTGAATTCGAATTGTTGCATCAGTTGGCGAGTTTCCCGGGACGGGTCTTCAGCCGCGAGGAGTTGATCGAACACGTCTGGGGACTCGATTTCATGGGGGATGACCGGACGATTGATGTTCACATCAAACGCCTCCGTGGACGCTTAAAGGAGACGAATCAGGTGAAGATTGAGACGGTCCGCGGACTCGGATACCGGTTGGAGGTCAACGCATGAGATCCCTCTATACGAAAATCGTCGGACTCGTCTGCGTTGTCTTACTCGTGTCGGCACTACTGGCGCTCCTGATTAGTAATATTGCCTATTATTCCTTTTGGCAGGACAGCTACAGCCAAAAAGTCGAGGAAGCGGTCGAGACGGCGATCGATTATTATGAAACGCACGGGGACGGAAAGACGGAGTCGTTTTACCGGATGTTACAAGCGACCGGCTTTCAACTTTATGTGCGCACGGACGACGCAATCGAGCGTTACGGAAACCCGTTTCGTGATGAAGCGCTCTCGAATCGGGTCGTCGAGCAAGTGAAGAGTGGTCAACCGTATTACGGAATGCGTGAATATCCGTTCCATCTCTTCTTGCTCGGTCTGTTCGATAACGAAGTCATCAATACGTACGGCACGTCGGTCAAGACGGTGCAAGGCACGGACGCGATCTTCGTCCGACCGGACTTGAGTCGTCAGATCCGTGAGTTGCATCTGTTCGTCGGTCTGTTCCTTGGACTGCTTGTCGTGATCAGTTTCCTTTTGCTTGTCTTTTCAATCCGCTATCTCGTTCGTCCGATCCGGCGCCTGACAAAAGCGACGGAACAGATGGCAGACGGTGACTACGGAATCCGCGTCGGAACGAAGGCACGCGATGAAATTGGTGAGCTGTCCCGGCGGTTTGACGAAATGGCAACGGCAGTCGAAGCGTCTGATACGGAACGGCGCCGATTCGTTGCGAACGTCTCGCATGAATTCCAGTCGCCGCTGACGACGATTGCTGGTTACGCGGGACAACTCGATGTGACGGGAGAAGACGTCAGGAAACGGACGGTCATCCGTCAAGAGGCGGAGCGAATGTCGGAGCTGACGCGTCAACTGTTGATCTTAGCGAAGCTCGATGAAGGACGACGCTTCAAACGACAAGCACTTAATCTGCGGACGAATCTTGAGGCGACACTCACGACACCTGCCTTCCAGCTGGATGAGCAAGGAATCGCTGTCGCACTCGATGTTCCGACGGTGATACAAATACAAGCGGATGTCAGTGCGTTGGAACATGTCTTCCAAAATGTCATCCGAAACGCTGTCTCGGTCTCGAAAGACGGAGCGACGATCCAGATTCAAGCAGAGGAACAAGCGGATCAGATCATCATCCGAATCAAGGATGAAGGACCAGGCATGACTGATGAACAGATGAAACATGCCTTCGAACGCTTTTATCAAGGCGATGCATCCCGGACGACGCGCGGAACGGGTCTTGGTTTAGCGATTGTCAAAGAGACGATGCGTCAACTCGGCGGGGATGCGAGCTTGTCGTCCGCTTCATCGGGTCTAACCGTAACGTTAACTTTTTTACGCGCGTGACACCTGCGTTCATGTTCCGTTCATATTGCGGCTGTATCATCAATCCTGTAGCGAACATACAGGAGGGATCACATAATGAAACTAGGATGGAAAGAACTCGTCCGGATGAAAGGGCGATTCAGTTGGATGACGATTGTGACGATGTTGATCGTCTTATTGATCTTGATGATCACCGGTCTTGCAGATGGACTAGCTTATGACAATGGGGCAGCCGTCCGTAATCTGCCGGTCGAACAGTTTGCGCTAAGTAAAGATGCAGAAGGGCAGCTGACCCGTTCATTCTTACAGGCGGATGAGACACCAAAGGGCGCGGAAGCACTTGGTGTCCAGAACATGGTGCTTGAGAAGAAGAATAAAACGAAGGACGACGTAACGGTCTTTGCGTTACCACAGACTACGAAATATGGTCCCAAACAGCTGCAATCGTTGCAAAAAGGGGAGGTACTTGTTGATGCTGCGTATGCGGAGCAACGCGGAACGCGCGTCGGCGATACGATCACGGATTTTCGAACGAAGGAGACGTTCCAGATTGCCGGTACAGTGACGGACGGTCGTTATAGTCATGCACCCGTTCTCTGGATGACGGATGAATCGTGGCAAGCGTGGCAATCGAAAATGGGCACGTCATACGTATCGGCGTACATCGGTCAGTCGTTGCAAACGGATCAAGCGCTCTTTTCGAAACAAGCGGTGGTCGAGAACGTTCCGGGTTATGCGGCAGAACAAAACTCCTTTCAGATGATGCGGGTCGCGCTCGTCGTCATCGGAGCATTGATCCTGACAGCCTTCTTCTATATTTTAACGATGCAGAAGATGAAACAGCTTGGTGTCTTAAAGGCCATCGGTATCCGGACACGAACGATGGGTGCGAGTCTGCTCGTTCAAGTCGTCATACTGACGAGTCTTGCCTTTGGTGTCAGCGTCGCCATCACCTATCTGACGAGTCGTTTCCTGCCGCCGGATCTTCCCTTCCGATTTGAATGGTCGACGAGTCTGATGTACGGCGGCATTCTACTCGTAACGGCGATCCTCGGTGCGCTCGTTCCGTTACGGATGGTCAAGAAACTCGAGGCGGCAGATGCGATGGGAGGAATGAACGGATGATTCGATTAGAACAGATTGAGCAAAGTTATGGTGAGATGACGGTGCTGCATGACATTAACTTACAAGCAGAAGCGGGTGAGTTGATTGCTCTCGTCGGACCGAGCGGTAGTGGGAAAAGTACACTGCTCCAGTTGCTTGGATTGTTACAGACACCAACGAATGGTGCCGTCTACTTTGATCATACGTGTGTTAGTGAAGCAGTGGACGAAGAACGCCGTCGCTTACGTCTCGAAGAAGTCGGATTCATCTTTCAAGAATCGCATCTCGTGCCGTTTTTGACGGCAGGTGAGCAACTGGAGCTAGTCGCGAAGGAAGCTGGTCGATCGGTTGACGCGACGGCGGCACTCGCTGTGTTCGGACTCGAGCACCGGAAAGACCATTTGCCGCACGCCTTATCGGGTGGGGAACGTCAACGTGTCGCAATTGCCCGGGCTTTCGTCAATGACCCACGACTTGTACTCGCGGATGAACCGACGGCGAGTCTCGATTACCCAAATGGACGCCGGGTGATGGAGTTATTGCAACAGCAAGCGCATGATGCGAACAAGACCGTCATTGTCATCACCCATGACGAACGGATGCTAGATGTCTGTGACCGGATTTGGCGAATTGAAGACGGACGGATTACGGAAGCGACAGCATCCCGGTCCTATTCTCATAGTTGAACGAGTTTCCCTTTTGTTTTCGTGCCTCAGTGCATGTGAAAACAAAAGGGTTTTTTGCTGATTCGTCACGAAGATAGGGGAAACGGACCATTTGCGGAAGCGTTATCTTTGATATACTTAACCGTAGTAAAAAAAGATAAGGGTGGAAATAAATGTGAATTTAACAACCTTGATTCAAAGCGAATTACAAGCCATTCAGACTGAGCGACTAACGGAATGGTTTACACATAAAAGCCACGAGCGCCGGGAATATCAACGGATGCTCGAAGATTTCAAAGCAATCGTCATCATGCAACAGGCCGGATTTTATGAACAAGCGGATGCTCGTTTTGAACAGTGGAAGACGTTACCGATGCCGGCAGAGGTTTATCGTTACCGCCTAGCGATCGCAGGAAAAGCAGGCGGGAAACGTCTTGTTCAGAAACGGCTAGCCTCGTTTCCTATGACCGTTCAGAATCATCCACAGCTGAAAAATTGGAAGCGAATCGGAAAACTAAACCCGTGGTGGCTCGGTGGAGCTGTAGCTGTCGTTTGTCTCGGTCTAATCTGGACACAGTTGGACGATGAACCGGCAACACCGGTCGCGACGAAACAGACAGAGGTCGAGCAACAACTCGCAGCGCTACAAACAGAAGTCGAACAGTTAAAAGAAAAAAACGAACAATTGGCAAGGGAGCAAGAGAGGGCGAAAGCGATCAAGCCAGAGAAGAAGAAAACGAAAACGGAAACACAGGAGCCGAAAGTGTCTGCGAAAGAAGCGCTCGAGCAAGGGGTCGCTGCCGTTCAGGCGAAGGACTACAAGCGAGCAGATAGTGCCTTGACCGGATCCGTCTTGACGAACAAAGAGACGGCAGGCATGGCCCGCTTTTATAAGTTGATTGTGGCTGGAAAGTTGAAGAACACGACACAAGCAGATTACATCGCCTATCGGGAAGATTTTCCGAAGTCCGGTTACATAAGTGATGTCCTCTGGATGCAAGCCGTTTATGAACAAAAATATAAAAAAGGCGACTATCGAGCGACCTTACAAGAACTCGCGAAACAACCGGAAAATGAATGGTCTTATGCGGCAAAAGCGATTCTGTCGGGTAAGAGTACGCTCGGGAACTGACGAAAAAACAGTTTCCAAGCAGTACGCTTATAGAGTACAATGCGAAAAGAGAATGGAGAGGAGATGCAAACAATGAGTAAAGTACATGTATTTGATCACCCATTGATTCAGCACAAGATGACGATCATGCGTAAAGTCGAAACAGGAACGAAACAATTCCGGGAACTTGTCGACGAGGTGGCTTCATTGATGGCATATGAAATCACACGTGACCTTCCACTCACAGATGTCGCGATCGAGACACCGGTCACGAAGACGACGCAGAAGATGATCGAAGGCAAGAAACTCGGGATCGTCCCGATTCTCCGCGCCGGTCTCGGTATGGTCGACGGCATGCTCCGCATGATGCCGAACGTCAAAGTCGGTCACATCGGTTTGTACCGTGATCCGGAGACACTCGAGCCAACGGAATACTACCTCAAGCTCCCAACAGACGTCGCAGAACGTGATTTCGTCGTCGTTGACCCGATGCTTGCGACAGGTGGTTCGGCGGCAGACGCCATCTCCTCCTTAAAGAAACAAGGGGCGAAGAGCATCAAGCTCGCATGTCTCTGTGCAGCACCTGAAGGCGTTAAACGCGTTCAAGAAGAACACCCAGACGTCGACATCTATCTCGCGGCACTCGACGAGAAGTTGAACGACCACGGATACATCGTCCCTGGACTCGGTGATGCAGGAGACCGTCTCTTCGGAACGAAGTAAAAAACAGCAAGATATACGAAAAGACCGCAGACGATGATCTGCGGTCTTTTCGTTGCTATTTCGTAAACTGCGCAAGATTGCTGAAATATGCTTTAATGAAAAAAGGAAAAAAGGAGGAAGTCACCATGCCGATTACAGTCATGCCGATTTTCGGGACACGACCGGAAGCCATCAAGATGGCACCGCTCGTCAACGCCCTAAAGCAACACCCTGCTTTTGATGTTCATGTTACGATCACTGCCCAACACCGCGAGATGCTCGATCAAGTGCTCGATCTGTTTGAGATCGAACCGGATCATGATTTGAATATCATGAAGCAACGTCAAACACTCGTCGACATTACGACGCGTGGTCTTGAAGGACTTGATGCCATCATGAAGGACATCAAACCGGATCTCGTCCTCGTCCATGGGGACACGACGACGACGTTCGTTGGAAGCCTTGCTGCTTATTACAATCAGATCGCGGTCGGTCACGTCGAGGCGGGACTGCGGACCTATAATAAGTACTCTCCGTTCCCGGAAGAGGTCAATCGTCAGTTGACGTCGACGCTCGCGGACTTACATTTCGCTCCGACAGCGCAAGCGGCAGCGAATCTCGCATCCGAAAATCGTCACGCCGGTGTTTACATTACAGGAAACACGGCAATCGATGCCCTGCAAACGACCGTCCAATCGGATTACGTCCATCCGATGCTTGAGACGGTCGGGGACCGGAAGTTGATCTTGATGACAGCGCACCGTCGTGAGAACCAAGGCGAGAAAATGCACCAAATGTTCCGGGCGATTCGTCGCCTCGTCGATGCGTTCCCGGAGACGCACGTCGTCTATCCGGTCCACCTTAATCCAGTCGTTCAAGAAGCGGCGAAGAGGGTTTTTGAAGGGCATGATCGGATTTCGTTGATCGCCCCACTCGACGTCTTCGATTTCCATAACTTCGCGAGCCGTGCCCATTTGATCTTAACTGACTCGGGTGGCGTACAAGAAGAAGCACCATCACTCGGTGTTCCTGTTCTTGTCTTACGCGATACGACGGAACGTCCGGAAGGGATTACTGCCGGAACGTTGAAGCTTGCTGGAACGGAAGAAGAGACGATCTATCAGATGGCAACAGAACTCTTGACGAACAAAACACTTTATCAGGAGATGGCGCATGCTTCAAACCCGTATGGAGACGGTCACGCGTCCGAACGCATCGTCCAAGCGATTCTGCATCACTTCGGTCAAGGAGAAGCACCGGCACCGTTACTCACGCAATAAAAAACGATCATCCTCGAATCGCTTGCATTCACTTGCTTTCCTCAGGCGAGACGTGAGCCGCGCCTCCTTCGTCTTTAGACGAGGAGTCGGATCTCACTTGTCTCTGACAGCACGAAAACTCGTGCTTTTCCCTGTAGGAGTCGCGTGATGTGAGCGATTCTTTGTTATGTCTTGAATTTCGTGTAATCGCAATAGTTGATTTAGGAGGGTAATATCTTTAAATCTTACCATTTCCACTAAAATCAGCCCATTTGTTTAGAAAATGTAAAACCAGATGACCTTGAAACTGGAAGGGAAGCGATGACGATTCAAGCTGTGACGTAGCGCACGATTAAAAAAATGGAAATCGCTGAAATGTATTGTTACAAACAGATGTCAGAGCTGTTTTTATGTCCTGATTCGGAAGCGTTTTCAATTGTGAACGAAAAATGTTTTTTCACAAAATCGACACAAATCAATTTTAGAGGTCTTGTTTCGGTTTAACGGGCACGATATAACGTTACTGTTCAACGGTTTTGTTCACCATATGAACAATCTCTTTAACCGTTGATAGCACTACATATTTTCTTCACATCTTCGTGAAATGACTTGCATGTAAGACATCTGTGAAAACCTTATCAATCGTTGATATGTATAGGTTTTTCGGCTCTGTTTTTATTGTGAATTCATTTGACTATGAAAGCTGCTTCATTGTATTCTTGACTAGTATGAAAATCCGCAAATTGTGGGAAAGAAAAAGAACTCACAATTGGGAAAAAAGGGGGTCGTCTCTAGTGCGCCAAAGTGGGCTCGCAAAGAGTATGGTCATGGCCTCGCAAATTTCGACGGCACTGGCTGCACCGATCGTCATTGGCTTTTTGGTTGGGAACTATGGGGAACAACAACAATGGTGGGAAAAAATGGGTGCGACGTTCGCCGTGTTCATCGGGATTTTCATCGGCATTCTTTGCATGATCGCCATGATCAGGCACTTGTTAGGGGAGAAGACATGAACATCATCCTTCAAGATGCGTTGTATCGTGCGTACTTACGATGGTTTGGACTCTTTTACGGGATCCTGGCTGTCCTGCTGCTCATCGGACGCCCGAGTGAACCGGTCATTTATGGACTGGCACTTGGTGGAACTGGCAGCTTTCTGATCTTGACGCTTCAACGACTCAGCGTCGATCGGATGTATCGTGTAATCGAGACGGGGCGTAAGCCGATGTCTCGAGGGACCGTTTCACGCATGGCGGTCGCGGTACTTTGTGTGATGATCGGTTTGAAGTATCAAACTGAATTGTCATTAACTGCGGTGGTAATAGGCCTTCTCGCCGGCCACGTCATACAATTTTGTGAGTTCTTGACTCACGAACTCAAGCGGGAAAAGAGGTGAATAGTCAAATGAACCACGAAATGCCACTTTACGAAATCCCACTCTGGGGTGACTTCGTTCTGTACGGTAGCTGGACGAACTTGATCACAGTATTGATTGCTGCTGCTCTCGTCTTCTTGATTGCCGTGGCCGGTACGCGACGTCTTGTGATGAAGCCAACCGGTGCTCAAAACGTGATGGAGATGTTCCTCGAATTCGTTCGCGGTATCATCAGCAGCACGATGGACTGGAAAACAGGGGGTCGCTTCCTTACGTTCGGAATGACATTATTCCTGTTCATCCTTGTATCCAACATCATGGGTCTCCCATTCAACGTCGTGACGGGACACTACATTTGGTTCAACTCACCAACTGCAGATCCTTACGTGACACTGGCACTTTCATCTCTCGTAGTGGTCATGAGCCATTACTACGGTGTGAAGATGCGCGGCTTCGGCGCTTATGCGAAAACATTCATGACGCCGATGTTTATCATTACCATCATCGAGGAGTTTGCAAACACGTTGACACTCGGTCTTCGTCTTTACGGAAACATCTTCGCTGGTGAAATCATGATCGGAATCATTCTTTCGATCGGTATCGTCTCTGGTACGAACGATTTCCAATTCCTCGGACCACTAGGCGCGATCATCTCGGGTATCCCGATGTTGATCTGGCAAGGATTCTCACTCTTCATCGGTGGTATCCAAGCGTACATCTTCCTTATCCTGACGATGGTTTACATCGGACATAAGGCAGCGCACGACCATTAATTCGAAGGTAAAGCATCCGCTTTTCCGATAACAGCACGACAAATCAATGAACATACTCTAGGGAGGCAATTTATCATGAATCTTATTGCAACAGCGATCATCATCGGACTCGGCGCACTCGGCGCAGGTATCGGTAACGGTCTTATCGTAAACGGTACAGTATTAGGTCAAGCACGTCAGCCAGAACTCAAAAACGAACTTCGTCAAACAATGTTCATCGGTATCGGTCTCGTCGAGGCACTTCCAATCATCGGTGTAGCGGTCGGTTTCCTTCTTCTCAACTCTTAATCCACGATTAACGAGAACGGACTACATAGGGCGCTATTCGTTCAACGTTTGAGTGAACCGTCACGGGAGCTTAGGCTCCCTTATGTAGATATTGAAGTTGAACCAACCACGAGGGGAGTGTAATCGAATGAATCTAACGTATCTTGCGGCTGAAGGAGTAGCGGAATCAAATCAACCTCTTATCGCCAACATGATCGTCACGATCGTCGTTTTCCTCTTGCTCCTCATCCTCTTGAAGAAATTCGCATGGGGCCCGCTCGTCAACATGATGAAAGCGCGGGAAGAGCATGTGGCTAGCGAGATCAACTCGGCTGAAAAGAGCCGTAAAGACGCTGAAGTCTACGTAGAACAACAACGCGAAGAATTAAACAAAGCGCGTACAGAAGCACGCGACCTTTTAGAAGCATCACGCCGTCAGGCAGAAGCAGAGCAAGCACGTGCGATGGAGCAGGCACGTCTTGAATCCGAAATGAGTAAGGAAGAAGCTCGCCGTGCGATCGAACGTGAACGCGCTGAAGCACAAGCTGCTTTGAAGAACGATGTCGCTCTTCAAGCAATCGCTGCAGCACGCCACGTCATGAAAACACAGCTTGCGACGGACGAAGCCGCTCAAAAGGCACTCGTCGATCAATTCCTTGCTGATACTAAGGGCACGAACTAATGCGTGATCACGTAGCGGGACGCTACGCAAAAGCGCTCTTCGATCTTGCGCTTGAGCACCAGGTGCTCGAGCAAGCAGAAGCTGATGTGCGGACGCTCGGCGAAGTGCTCCACGCAACACCAGAGCTCGCTTCGGTTTTAGATAACCCATCGATTTCTGCTGAAGAGCTCAAGCAAGTTCTTCAAACAAGCTTCACTGGCTTCAACTCGATCGTCTTGAACACGTTGCTCGTCATGGTCGAAAACGACCGGGCGGCAGAAATCGTCACGTTACCGGAACACTTCATTGCATTGTTGAATGAACACCGCAATGTCGCGACGGCAATCGTCACGAGTGCATACAAATTGTCAGACGAGGAACTCACGAAAGTGAAAGAGACGTTTGGCCAAAAATCAGGTAAAACGCTTGAAGTCGAGAACGTCGTCGACACGAGTGTCATCGGAGGACTTCGCGTTCAAATCGGTTACACGACATATGACGGTACGATCGAAACTAAACTAACGCGCCTTGAGCGTGAGCTGTTAAAAGCGTAAGAAAATAGGGGTGAAACGCATGAGCATTAGAGCTGAAGAAATCAGCGCCCTGCTTAAAGCGCGTATCGCGCAGTACGGTTCTACGATGGAAGTGAACGAGACAGGTACGGTCATCCAAATCGGTGATGGTATCGCTCGTGCACACGGACTCGACAACGTCATGTCGGGAGAGCTCGTAGAATTCGCTAACGGCACAATGGGCTTGGCGCAAAACTTAGAAGAAGGCAACGTCGGTATCATCATCCTCGGTGACTACCTTGAAATCAAAGAAGGCGACTCTGTTCGCCGTACGGGCCGCATCATGGAAGTACCAACTGGAGACGCACTTCTCGGACGTGTCGTCAACCCACTCGGTATGCCAATCGATGGTCTTGGTCCAATCGAAACAGAACACTACAACCCGATCGAGCGTAAGGCGTCTGGCGTCATGGCGCGTAAATCGGTACACGAACCACTTCAGACAGGAATCAAGGCAATCGATGCCCTCGTTCCAATCGGTCGTGGACAGCGTGAGTTGATCATCGGTGACCGTCAGACGGGTAAGACGTCGATCGCAATCGATACGATCATCAACCAAAAAGAAGAAAACATGATCTGTATCTACGTCGCAATCGGACAAAAAGAATCAACAGTCCGTGGCGTCGTCGAGACGCTCCGTAAAAACGGTGCCCTCGATTACACGATCGTCGTTTCGGCAGCGGCTTCACAGCCGGCTCCACTTCTTTACCTCGCACCATTCGCAGGTGTCGCGATGGGTGAACACTTCATGGACCAAGGCAAACACGTTCTTGTCATCTATGATGATCTTTCAAAACAAGCAGCTGCTTACCGTGAGCTTTCGCTTCTCTTGAAACGCCCACCAGGCCGCGAAGCTTACCCAGGGGATGTCTTCTACCTCCACTCACGCCTTCTTGAGCGTGCGGCGAAGTTGAACGACGAGCTTGGCGCAGGTAGCTTGACTGCCCTTCCGTTCATCGAAACACAAGCGTCGGATATCTCAGCTTATATCCCGACGAACGTTATTTCGATCACGGATGGTCAAATCTTCCTTCAATCGGATCTCTTCTTCTCAGGTGTCCGTCCCGCGATCAACCCGGGTCTCTCGGTATCGCGTGTAGGTGGTTCGGCTCAAGTAAAAGCGATGAAGAAGGTAGCGGGTACGCTCCGTCTTGACCTCGCATCTTACCGTGAGCTTGAAGCATTCGCTCAGTTCGGATCTGACCTTGATAAAGCGACTCAGTCGAAGCTTAACCGTGGTGAGCGGACAGTTGAAGTCTTGAAACAAGACTTGAACCAACCCCTTACTGTCGATAAGCAAGTCATCATCATCTATGCCTTGACTCGTGGTCACCTTGATGATGTTGCTGTAACGGATATTCGTCGTTTTGAAAAGGAACTCAACCTCTGGCTCGATCAAAACCGCAAACAACTTTGCGATGAGATCCGTAAGACAGGTAACCTTCCAGCAGACGAAGAGATCGTAGCAGCAATCTCAGAATTTAAGAAAACGTTCCAAGCGACGGTTTAATCCGGCGGAACGCTCTTGATACTAACAAGGTGGTGAATCGAAATGGCATCGTTGCGCGAGATACAAACGCGGATCAACTCGACGAAAAGTACGAAACAGATCACGAAAGCGATGAACATGGTTTCGGCGTCGAAACTGAACCGCGCTCAAGCACATAGCGCGAAGTTCCAACCTTACATGCTGAAAATGCAAGAGGTACTCGGAACCATTGCGAATGGCACGACAGGTGCGAGCCATCCGATGCTCGAGAAACGTCCCGTCAAAAAGACAGGATATATCGTCATCACATCGGATCGCGGCTTAGCTGGTGCATATAACGCCAACGTGCTGCGTGAAGTCTACCGGGAAATCAAAGAAAAGCATACTACGGACAGTTACGTTCTCTTCGTGGTCGGTAAAGTCGGTGTCCAGTTCTTCCGTTCACGCGGAATCACGGTCACAGATGCGATCACAGGCTTGAACGATTCTCCTTCGTATGTCGACGTCGCTGAGATCGTGAAGCGCACAGTGAGTGCGTTCACGGTCGGCGAAATCGACGAGCTCAAGCTGTGCTACAACCACTTCTTATCTGTCATCAGCCAGGAAGTGAAAGTCGAAACCCTTCTCCCACTCGGAGAAATCGAAGCTTCATCTTCGACGACTTATGAGTACGAGCCAAGCGAGGAACAAATCCTTGCGGAACTCCTCCCGCGTTATGCGGAGAGCTTGATCTTCGGTGCGCTTCTTGACGCGAAAGTAGCAGAACATGCGTCACGTATGACAGCAATGCAAAGTGCGACAGATAACGCAGATGACTTGATCGGTCGATTGACTCTCGTCTACAACCGAGCTCGACAAGCTGCGATCACGCAAGAAATCACAGAGATCGTCAGTGGGGCTGCTGCGCAGCAGTAATCCCGACTGGCGTAACGATAGGTAGGAGGAAACACGATGAACGAACTCGGTTTAAAAGGCCGCGTCGTCGCGGTCATGGGACCTGTCATCGACGTTAAGTTCGAAGGACACTTACCGAACATCTACAACGCGCTTCGTATTCAATATACGCCGCAAACTGTAGAAGAAGTGGCTATCGACTTGACGCTTGAGGTCGCCCTGCACCTTGGTGACGACGTCGTCCGTACCATTGCGATGGACTCTACGGATGGAGTACGCCGTGGAATGGAAGTACTCGATACGAATGCTCCAATCTCGGTACCCGTCGGAGAAGCGACACTTGGTCGCGTCTTCAACGTACTCGGTAACCCAATTGATGAAAAAGAAATCGCTGCTGACGTGGAACGTCTTCCAATCCACAAAAAAGCACCGACTTTCGATAACCTTTCAACGAAAGTTGAAATCCTCGAAACTGGAATTAAAGTCGTCGACTTGCTCGCTCCTTACATCAAGGGTGGTAAGATCGGTCTCTTCGGTGGTGCCGGTGTAGGTAAGACCGTCCTCATCCAGGAATTGATCAACAACATCGCGCAAGAGCACAGCGGTATCTCGGTATTCGCAGGTGTTGGTGAGCGGACGCGTGAAGGAAATGACTTGTTCCACGAGATGACGGATTCAGGCGTTATCAAACAAACAGCGATGGTCTTCGGTCAGATGAACGAACCACCGGGTGCACGTCTCCGTGTTGCCTTGACTGGTTTGACGATGGCAGAATACTTCCGTGATGAGCAAGGACAAGACGTTCTTCTCTTCGTTGATAACATCTTCCGTTACACACAAGCGGGTTCTGAGGTATCGGCCCTTCTCGGTCGTATGCCATCTGCCGTTGGTTACCAGCCGACACTCGCAACAGAGATGGGTATGCTCCAAGAGCGAATCACATCAACAAACAAAGGTTCGGTTACATCGATCCAAGCGGTTTATGTACCAGCCGATGACTATACTGACCCGGCTCCAGCTACAACTTTCGCCCACTTAGATGCAACTACTAACCTTGAGCGTAAATTATCAGAAATGGGTATCTACCCTGCGGTTGACCCATTAGCTTCGACTTCACGTGCATTATCACCTGAAATCGTAGGCGCTGAGCACTATGCAATTGCTACTGGTGTACAACGTACTATCCAACGTTACCGTGAATTACAAGATATCATTGCCATTTTAGGTATGGATGAGTTATCTGATGAAGATAAACAAACAGTAGAACGTGCTCGTCGTATTCAATTCTTCTTATCACAAAACTTCCACGTAGCGGAACAATTCACTGGTCAAAAAGGTTCTTATGTACCTGTAAAAGAAACTGTTCGTTCATTCAAGGAAATCCTTGATGGCAAATGGGATCACCTACCAGAAGATGCTTTCCGTCTAGTTGGTTCAATTGATGAAGTAGTTGAAAAAGCGAAAAGCATGGGCGTAGAGGTTTAATACTAGGGACGAGGAGGAAAAAATATGAAGACAGTTCTAGTCAATATTGTCACTCCCGACGGCCCGGTATACGATTCTGAAGTATCAATGGTAATCGCTAAAACAACTTCAGGAGAAATCGGTGTTCTTGCAGGCCATATTCCAATGGTTGCTCCACTTGCAATTGGTGCAGTGAAGCTTAAAAAAGCAGACGGTTCTACTGACATTGTTGCTGTTAGCGGTGGTTTCATTGAAGTTCGTCCAGAAAAGATCTCTATTTTAGCGCCTTCTGCTGAAGTTGCTGTAAATATTGATGTTCAACGTGCAAAAGAAGCCGTTAAACGTGCTGAAGGACGTCTTCAAGGTAAACAAGACAACATTGATTTCAAACGTGCTGACCTAGCATTAAAACGTGCGTTGAATCGTATCAACGTTCATGAGGGTAATATCTAATTCATTTTTAACGGGCAGATATAGCATCTGCCCGTTTTTTAAAGTGCTTAAATTATAGGACAGTTGGAGGGGGAAAAATGGAGCTTTATGAAGCAATAGGACAAGAAGCTTTATTAGGCATATTATCGCATTTGTTTTTTATAGCTATTACATTTTACGCATTACAGGCTTTTATGACAGAAAAATTATTCAAGAAGAATAGAGTATTTCAGATTCAACTTATTTATATTTTATTGAGTATTACAATTGGTTCTGCGGTATCCAATTTCTTTCTACAAATATCTAACTGGTCTGGGAAACTTCCATACTTATTTTAAAGCCTCGACAATATCAATTCGAATCTTGCACCTTAACACTACATACTTCAAAGGACTTTATAATAACATTTATGTGGCCCTTTGAACTATGTATAAAAAAACTTCTAAAAGTTGTTTTTTGTTCATACATCTTTGGGTATGTATTAGAAGCGAACTGGTTATTGGTCATTCACAAAAAAAAATTGATAGCGTACAATAAATAAATAGCAAAATATCTAATAATGCCTTAAAATAGTGATTTGGACGCTTGAATGGGCGTTAAAAAAGTTGTACTATAGAGTTGTTTGTTTACTGATTATGACATTATACTTCTTTATTAAAATAAAAATTCGGTAGGTTAATAGATTGAATTCGGAGGGACATAGGGTGGATAAAATAATAGTGACTGGCGGCCAAAAACTACAGGGAAAAGTACGTGTAGAGGGCGCAAAAAATGNNCCAATCCTGGCAGCAGCTTTACTTGCTTCAAAGGGAGAAAATGTAATTAAAGAAGTCCCTAACTTAGCAGACGTCTTTACAATAAACGAAGTACTTAAAAGTTTAAACGCAGCAGTTACATATATACCTGAAGATAATGCCGTATATATAGATGCAACAAAAGAACTTTCTAGTGAAGCACAGTTTGAGTTTGTTAGTAAAATGCGTGCATCTATTTTAGTAATGGGATCATTGCTTGCGCGTAATGGCTATGCTCGTGTTGCGTTACCAGGAGGATGTGCAATCGGTTCTCGCCCAATTGAATTACACTTAAAAGGTTTCGAAGCAATGGGGGCGAAGATTTCATTTGGTCATGGCTATGTAGAGGCAAAGACAGAGGGTCGTTTAAAAGGAGCAAATGTATATTTAGATTTCCCAAGTGTTGGGGCAACTGAAAATATTATGACAGCAGCATCTCTTGCAAAAGGGACGACAATTATTGAAAATGCAGCGAAAGAGCCTGAAATAGTAGATTTGGCAAACTTTATTAACGCNNGGGACAACTGTGATCGAAAATGCTGCAAAGGAGCCTGAAATCGTTGACCTTGCTAACTTCATTAATAGTATGGGGGGTCGTGTAATTGGTGCTGGTACAAATACGATTCGTATCGAAGGAGTCGATACATTATATGGAGTAGAGCATCATATTATTCCCGACCGCATTGAGGCTGGTACATTTATGGTAGCAGCAGCTATTACTAAGGGTGATGTGGTCATCGAAAACGCAGTTCCAGAGCATATGACAGCTTTGATTGCGAAGATGCGCGAAATGGGCGTAGAAATTATAGAATTGGATGAAGGTATTCGTGTACGTGTTCCTCAGACATTAAAAGCTGTGGATATTAAAACAATGCCACATCCAGGCTTCCCGACAGATATGCAATCACAAATGATGGCCTTAATGTTGACTGCAGAAGGTACGAGTATCATTACAGAGACAGTATTTGAAAATCGTTTTATGCATGTTGAGGAGTTCCGTCGCATGAATGCGGGTGCTAAAATAGAAGGACGCTCTGTGTTTATTGAGGGGCCAGTACAGCTTCAGGGGGCTGAAGTAATGGCAACGGATTTACGAGCTGCGGCTGCACTGATTTTAGCAGGTTTAGTATCAGAAGGAATTACACGTGTTACAAAGCTTCACCATTTAGATCGTGGATATGTTGATTTCCATGGTAAATTGGCTTCTCTTGGGGCAAATATTGAACGTATTACGGATGAAGAAGTTGTGACGACTGAAGACATTTCTGTTGAATTACCTACAAACTAATATGATGTTAAAACCCTTTGCTTACAGAAGCAGAGGGGTTTTTTATTTCTCATAACTAAATAGTATTAAGCATATTATTCCTTATGAAAAAATGGATGATTAGTATAGGTGTCCTTTGTTTATTGGGGGCGTTATATGTGCTTCCTGTTTTAGGATTAAGCGAAAGACGGGAGGAAGTGCAACCTCCAACAGCAGATGAAAAAGCTTGTGAACTATTTATAGAAGTGGAGGGACAAAAGGAAAAAATTCCTTTAGAGACGTATATAACCGGGGTAGTAGCGGCAGAAATGCCTGTTTCTTTTAAAAAGGAGGCATTGAAGGCACAGGCTATTGCAGCACGTACTTATGCGTTAAAAACGACAAATTACGGTAAAAAAGCAATCGCACCGACTGTAGCAAAGCAAGTTTTCTATGATGAGAGTCAAAGAAAAGCGAATTGGGCTAGCAATTTCCTGGGAAATGAAAAGAAAATTGTCGAAGCCATCAATGAAACGAAAGGACAAGTTCTTCTTTATAATAATGATTTAATTACAGCTATGTTTCATTCAACAAGTAATGGACAAACAGAAAGTGCCTACGGCTATAGTGGAAATAATATTCCATATTTGCAAAGTGTTGCAAGTGTTTCAGATCAAACATCTCCGAAATTTGAGGCAGAGCAAGAGTGGTCTCTAGCACAATGGAATAAATTATGGCCAATACAATGGCAAGCTAGTGATTTTAATCGTATACAGCTATTTTACAATGACTCAGGGCGTGTGGAGCGTCTACAGTTAGGGAATAATGTTTGGACAGGGAGAGAGGTTCGAACGTTTCTTGGAATACCATCCACTGACTTTTCAATTGTTTATAATGATAATACTAGAAAGGTTCATGTGAAAACTAAAGGATATGGTCATGGAGTAGGAATGAGTCAATATGGAGCAGAGGCTATGGCAAATGAAGGGAAAACGGCTGCTGAAATTTTACACTATTATTATAAAGATATTGAAATAAAAAAAATAGATGCATGTTTAAAATAACTTCTAGTTGTTCACACTGCAACTAGAGGTGATGAAAATGAGAGAGGATAAAAATAATAAAGCTTCTCAAAACCAGAATCCAAATCAAAAGGAAAATGGTCAGTTACAAAAGAAACCATGGTTTTGGCCAGTAGTTTACACAGGTGGTGCACTGGTTCTAGCAGGATTGTTATTTGGTTACAATAGTCTCGTATCTAAAGTAGAAGAGGCACCGTTACCAGATTTAGCAGAAGTTGATTCAGGTCCTGTTGTAGAAACAAATGCACGTACTGAAAACATGATGTATCCATTCAAAGAAGAGAGCCTTAGTAAAGTACAAATCTTACAAGAGTTTTATGAGCTAGAAGCGAATGAAGAGTCTCGTGAAAATGCACTAATGGTATTTAATCAAACATTTACAACGTCTTCTGGTATCTCTATTGCTATGAATGGTGAAGAATTTGAAGTACTAGCTGCTATGACTGGTAAAGTACTAGAAGTAAAACTAGACGCATTTACAGGCAATAAAATTGTCATCGAGCATCCAAATGGCATGCAAACACATTATAGCTCTGTAAAAGATATCGCTGTAAAAGAAGGCGATGAGGTTACTCAAGGTCAAGCTTTAGGAAAAGCGACTGATAACGAGTGGAATCAAGCGGCTGGCGTCCACATGCATTTCGAAGTAGTTGAAGACGGAAAATATATTAATCCGAAAAAATTACTAGCTTTTTAATTCTAAAAGCTAGTAACGCATAAAAAATCAGCATTTTATTAGGAAAATGCAAAACGTGTTCTGAATAGCTTTGTCCTCACATAAGGTGAAGAAATGCGCAAATGTGCATCTGATTGCCAAAGCATTTTGTGAAATTGTGTGGAAAGGACGAAGAACGTGCATGAGCACATTCGGAAGCGCTGCATACGCCTCGGTGAATTACTGATTGAGACGCGTGAGACTGTGCGAGTCCTCGCGAAAATGACTGGTTATTCAAAAAGTACGGTGCACAAGGATTTAACAGAGCGATTACCAACAATTCATGAAGGATTAGCTGACCAAGTGAAAGAAATACTCGCCTACCATAAGGCCGTACGTCATATTCGCGGAGGAGAAGCAACGAAAAACAAGTGGAAAGAAAGAGCGAGTCAAGATTGATTCGTTCTTTTTTGTTGTGTGAACAGGCATATAATAAGTTTGTTTAAGGTAAAGTAATACTATATTATTGCCGTCCAGAACGTGAAAAGAAAACAGTCTTAATCATTAAATACAGGGTGAAATTACCAATAGAATATGATAAAATATTCTAGATAAAGAGATAAAATGAACGTTATGTAGTTTGAACTGGCGGGAAGGAGAAATTATAAAATGTTTTCGAAAGATATCGGCATTGACTTAGGTACTGCGAACGTATTAATCCACGTTAAAGGTAAGGGGATTGTCCTTAATGAACCATCTGTAGTGGCTATTGATAAAAAGACAAATAAAGTATTAGCGGTGGGGGAAGAAGCTCGCCAAATGGT
>NZ_DJUM01000013.1:109780-110027 GCF_002440475.1 Exiguobacterium sp. UBA6282
TAATATTACAGCAATTCGCCCACTTAGAGATGGAGTCATTGCAGATTTTGATGTGACTGAAGCGATGTTGAGACATTTCATCAATAAATTAAATGTCAAAGGATTTTTAGCAAAGCCACGTATTCTAATTTGTTGTCCAACGAATATTACAAGTGTTGAGCAAAAGGCAATTCGTGAAGCGGCAGAGAAATCAGGCGGTAAAAAAGTATATTTAGAGGAAGAGCCAAAAGTAGCAGCGATTGGTGCA
>NZ_DJUM01000030.1:0-16384 GCF_002440475.1 Exiguobacterium sp. UBA6282
ACATATCTTGCAGGAGACACATGCGATGCGGACGACCTTGATTGAGCCTATGCTCGAATTGTCTCGTCTCGGTTACGAGGAAACATCTGTCGAAGTGATTGACTTAGCAGAGCTTGGAAGCGAACTCGCTGATCGGATGTATCACGCAACAGGGACGATCATTCCTGTTGATGCCTCCGGAACGATTCGGGCAAATCGCGAAGCGGTGTTACGTATCTTGACGATCTATATCGATAATGTCCTGAAGTATGCTACTTCACCAGAATTGCACCTGCGCAAAGAACGTCTGGCTGTCCTTGATCGGGGAACGTCTCTAACGGACGAAGAACGCGCTCGGTTATTCGACCGGTTTTACCGACTCGATGCAGCACGCGATCGTTCAGGAAGTGGACTCGGATTGTCGATTGCTGCAGCTCTAGCGACGACGCATCATTTTAAGGTCGGTAGTGAAGCCCGTCAACCAGATGGCAGTTGTTTCTATCTGATTCCCGAGCAGTCTGAATGAAACTTTTTCTACATTTGTGTCGTACACTTAAGGAAGAACGTCACATGATGAAAGAAGGAATTTCACGATGGCTAAAAAACGTTGGGGTGGACTTGCTGTTGCCGGCGCCTTTCTCTTGACGAAAGGAAAGGTCATCCTTGCCTTATTGAAATTTTCAAAGTTCGGAGGCACTTTGATTTCGTTCGGAATCTCTCTTCTCTTTTACGCTCAAATATTCGGTGTTTGGTTCGGGGTCGGATTGCTCTATCTCCTATTCATTCATGAGATGGGACATCTACTCGCCGCTAAACGACTCGGTTTTAAGACCGGTCCTGCCATTTTCGTTCCGTTCATGGGAGCCGTCATCGGCATCAAGGATACATTTCGAACGCCAAAACAAGAAGCGATTCTCGCGTACGGTGGACCACTCGCTGGTCTCGTATCCCTGATTCCGCTTGCGATCGGATATGCTGTGACGGGAAATGACTTCTGGCTCGTCATCTTCCACCTCGGGGCTCTATTGAATCTCTTCAACCTACTTCCCGTCAGTCCGCTTGACGGCGGACGGATTCTTGCGGGACTTCCGATCATCGTCTGGGTCGCGGGACTTGCTGCCTTGATTGCCTACGGTATCACCCACTTTAGTCTGATTTTGCTCTTGATTGCCTTTTTAGGCGGCAGTGCCGTTTGGAAAAGGTATAAGTTCGCGAAACAATATGAGGCGAACCGGTCGACCTTAATGTTGTACCGTGCCGCACGTGAACGCGTTTTACGGGCAAAGGCAGAGCAAGAACGTGCAGACGCTGAAGTCGCACTTGCTCCAGAACTAGAAGGTGAGGAAGAACAAACAATCGAGAGTACCTACGATCCGATCGCTTGGTCGCTTCGTCTCGATTTACAAGACTTGCGACAAGCGAGTCCGGAAGAGGCACGTCAGGAAGCAGATGATCTGTTACGGTATCAATATGATGCCGCCAACGATTACGATGCCTTATTGCGACGGATCGATCAGCGGATTGAACCACTTCGTCTTGCTGAAGAGTCTGTTCAGTATCATCAGATGCCGAAAAAACAACAAACGATCACGCTCCTCGCTTATTTGGCGCTCGGTGCTATTTTATTCATTGCTTTCGAATATTCGAAAGGTTACCTGCCTACACCATCTTAAATCGAGATCCATCGGATGCGCTTCATGGCGCATCCTTTTTTCATAGAACGAACACATTGACTAGAGTGATTTCTTGCATCTCGTTAAAGAAGCGACTACTCTGAGTAAAACCCTACTTACCACTTGTCTAAAATAGGAGGTCCTCCTTCCATGAATAAAAACACTGCCCGTTTGGGTGAAGCACCTGTCAATCAGCTTTTACTTAGTCTCTCTTTACCAGCGATGGTCGGGATGCTCGTCACGGCACTCTACAATATCGTCGATACGATTTTCGTCGCTCAAGGAATCGGTACGGCTGCCGTGGCCGCCGTCGGAATCGCTTTCCCCGTCCAGCTCGTATTAATGGCAATCGCCAACTCGATCGGGATCGGTGGTGCTGCAATTGCGTCACAACGACTCGGTCAAAAACAAACAGATGGTGCCAGTCGTGCTTATGCCAACGTCTTGATGGCTGTTTTCTTCATCAGTATGCTCGCTATCATCAGTGCTTTCATCTTCGTCGAACCGTTGCTACGTCTCTTTGGAGCGACGGATGAGATCATGCCGTACAGTATCGCTTTCTTACGCGTCCTCTTGATCGGATCTCCTTTCTTCATGTTGACGATGGCGTCGAGTGCGATGCTCCGCGCAGAAGGACGCGCGAACTATCAGATGCGCGTCATGTTGACGACGGTTGCGATCAATATCGTCCTGACACCGCTGTTCATCTTTGGTCTTGATTGGGGCATCCAAGGTGCTGCACTCGGGACAGTCGTTGCGCAAATCGTTGGTGCTGTACTTGTTTTTCGATTCTTCTTTACGAAACGCCGACAAACTGGCTTGACGCTCAATCGGAGTGCTTTTAAACCTGATTTCCGATTAACGTTCCGGATGATGCAAATTGGATCATCGTCGTTCATCATGCAAGTCTCTCAATCCGTTCTATTCATCACTGTCAATCATATGCTCGTCCGGTACGGGGGTACGACAGAACTGGCAACGTTTGCAGTCATCAATAAGTTCATGGCGCTCGTCGGTATGCCGATCATGGGGATCGTGCAAGGGATGCAACCGATCGTCGGGTATAATTTCGGATCCCGGCAGTTTAGCCGGATGTCGCTCGCCATCAAGTTGGCAATCCGCTACGGTTTATCGTTATCGATCAGCTTGTGGTTACTCATTCAACTGTTCCCTCGTTTTTGGGTCGGCTTGTTCACAGAAGAGGCGACACTTCTACAGGAAGGCTCGAGTGCGATGCGTATCTTATTCGCCTTATCGTTCGTCTACGGAATTCAAATGATTGTCAACGGAATGTACCAATCGCTTGCAAAAGCAAAAGTCGCTTTATTCTTGTCCTTGTCACGCCAAACGTTATACACGATTCCACTCGTCTTGATATTGCCCGTGTTCTTCGGTGTCAATGGTGTCTGGTTCGCTTTTCCGATCGCTGATGCAATGGCTGTTTTGACGGCCCTTGTTTTCGCCTATAAAGATCGCGTTCTGTTATTTAAACCGGAAGCGTACGTCGCAGAGGAACAAAAAGTCGCCACCGCGAAGTGAATGGAATGGATCTAAGATCGTCTGCCTTGCAGATGGTCTTTTTTGATGGACTTCCAGAATACGAACATGTATTCTGTTACTAGTGAATGACAGAAAGGAGCCTGCTGGATGTATACATTAGCAATTGACTTTGAAACGGCAAACCGAAATAGCCGAAGCATTTGTGCGTTTGGTTGGTCCGTTCTCTCGAACGGTCGTGTCACGGAGAGTAAACAGGTCTTAATCAATCCAGAAGAAAATTTCGATGCTGGAAACATTCGGGTCCACGGAATTCGTCCGAGCGATGTCTTTGATGCGCCGACGTTACCTGAAGCAATGGAAGCCCATGGCTTATACGATTTGATTGCAGGCGCTCAACTGATCGTTGCTCACAATGCATCATTTGATATGGGGGCACTCCAAAAAGCGATTCAAAAATACGATATGTACCAGATGCCCGCTTTCACCTACGGCTGCACGGTCAAATTATCCCGCAAATTGTATCCTTGGTTGCCGAACCATCGATTGAATACGATGGCAGAGTTTCTCAACGTCTCTTTCCAGCACCATGATGCGAAAGAAGATGCCTACGTCTGTGCGTTACTCTTAAACGATATGTTGGAACGAACGAACCTACAGGATCCGGTCACCTTGCATACGTTTTGTGGCGTTCGGATGGGACAGGTTGCCTATTAATAAACAAAAAAATTGTAGACAACAGGGATGACTCCAAAAAATGACGCGTCTCTTCACGCCCTTTCCTCAGGCGAGACACGAGCCAGTTTTCCCGCTTCGAGCAGGAAAACGGGTCTCGTTTGTCTCTGACAGCGCATAATGCGCTTTTTCCTGTAGGAGTGGCGTGAAACGCGTTATTTTTTTCTAGAAGAAGGATTCGAGAAGCGTTTTGTTCACTCGACATCGCTTCCTAGGGAAAAGCAAGCAAGAGCGACCCTGCAGCGAAGCGAAGCGGCGCGATGCTTGTCCCAGGAAAACGATGCGAGACGAACAAAAAAGCGCAATCCTTCTCGTTAGAGAAAAATTGCACTTTACCTTCAGTCTCAAAGCACTCTAGACACGAAATCTAGAGTGCTTTTGATGCTGTTCTATTATTTGCTTGTTTGTTTAATCGGGAACCAGCCTGGACGGCTTGTGATGCCTGCCCATAATGCATCTGGAACGACGAGTTCTGCTTGTGCTTCTGGATCAAGTTCTGTCCGGATTGACGCAAGGTCACCCGCTTCGACTTTCTCAACCCATTTCGGTTCCATGATCAGTTCACGACCAAGAGCGATCATTGGAACGACAGCCAAACCTTGTTCGACTTCGTCCGCTGTGTGAAGCGATCCGACACCGATGATAGGTACCTGTTCACCAACACGTTCTTGAACGAGTGTAATTGGTGATGTCGTTTCATTTTCATCACGAATTGAACCTGCGAAGAAGTCCATCACGGAAACGTGCAAGTAATCGAGGTCTTTTTTCGCCAGCTCATCGACGAGGCGCATCGTATCATCGAGTGTGATTCCTGGATTTTCAATTTCTTCTGGAGAGAAACGGTATCCGACGATGAACGAAGGATTTTGTTTAGCGACAGCTTCGACTGCATCCACGACAGCTAATGGGAAGGCGAGACGTTTTTCTAAGCTACCGCCCCATTTATCTTCACGACGATTTGAGTGTGGTGAGAAGAACTGTTGGATCAAGTACGTGTTTGCACCGTGAATCTCAACACCATCAAATCCAGCTTCCATCGCACGGCGTGTCGCTTGACCGAATGCTTCGATGATTGCTTCGACTTCTTCTGCCTCTAACGCACGTGGTGTCATCGCACCTTCACGCACGGGTGCAATAGCACTTGCACTGACCGTTTGCCCACCGATGAGTTCTGGTGGTGCCATACGACCAGCGTGGAAGATTTGTAAGATCGCTTTTGCGCCTTTATCTTGAATCGTTTTCGCGAGTCGCTTCAGACTCGGCACGAGATCGTCACGATGCGCACCAAACTCATTCGGGAATCCTTGACCGTCTGCTGTGACGTTCGCACATGCTGTAATGACAGCGCTGACGCCACCTGAACGTTCTGCGTAGTACGCGAGTTCCGCATCCGATACTTCGCCGTTCTCTTGTGCCGCATAGTTCGTCATCGGTGCCATCAAGACGCGGTTTTTCAGCGTCACACCGTTTGGTAGTGTAAATGGTTCAAACATTGCTTGAGTTGCCATGAGTGAAGTGCCTCCTCTAATTTCTTGAATTGAATATCGACAGTATACGCTCGTCTTCCTCTGAATAGCTACTGATGTGCTTACGCGATGTGTCACTTGCGGATCGCTTTACGACGCCCTCCCGGCCACCACCAGTTCCAGTGACCAAATAGCTTCATCAGTGCGGGGACAAGGAGCATCCGGACAATCGTCGCATCAATAAAAATTGCAAGCGCGATACCGACGCCAAGTTGTTTGATCGGACTAACACCTGTAAAGGCAAACGCACCAGTGACGACAATCATGATCAAGGCAGCGGACGTAATGATTTTACTCGTCTTCGCCAGTCCCATCTCGGTCGCATGATCGTTATCGCCCGTCTCGTCATAATATTCTTCCATTCGCGAGACGAGGAACACTTCATAATCCATCGATAAGCCGAAGACGAGTGAGAAGATGAAGACCGGTGTTAGAATGCCGATCGTCTCCTGCGGAAGAACTGCGCCGGACTCGAACAAGACGACGAGTAATCCAAACGTTGCTCCTAAACTGAGCAAATTCATCAGAATCGCTTTGATTGGAATCAAGATGGATCGGAACGCGATTAGCAGAATGATGAATGTCGCCAAGACGACGACACCGATAGCCAGTGGGAGTTTCGATTCAATGGCATCATAAATTTCCTGATTAAAGGCTGCTAGTCCCCCGACAAGGTAACCGTCCGCCTGCACCTTCCGTACCCAGTCTTGCGAAGTAGCATCGCCGGGATTTCCTTTTAAATTGACGTTGATCCGTGCTTGATCGTTCTCTGATAGAAACGGCTTCAGTGCATCGCGCCCAGCCGAAACAGCGAGTAACTGCTCGAGCGGAACCTGTTGCTGTTCCGCGATCGTTGCGGCGGACACGACGGAACGCACTTCTGAATCTGATTCGAGTCGAATCGTCACATCTTCGATTTTTTCTCGTCCCACCTCTGAGGAAGCATCCGCAGACAAGATGAGAACGGCGTCCGTTCCATCGTTCCCGAATGTTTTTTCCCACGACTCAAAGGCCAGACGCGACGGATAGGATTCCGGCAGGGCAGTTGCTTGCGGAATGTTCAACGTCAAGTCACGTAACGGAAATAAACAAGGTAAAAGAAGTAATAAAGATAGAATCGTCACTGTGACAGGGCGCTTCATGACGAAACGTGCGAGGCGGCGCCAACGATCTTCTCCACGACCTGCTTGTTGCCGGAAAAGTCGTCCTTTTTCTAGTACCTTCCCGAAAACGATTAATAGTGCCGGTAATAATGTCAACGCACTGACAACCGCCCCGAGTACCGAAACGAGTGTCCCGATTGCGACAGCGCGGAAGACATCAACATCAATCAACAACAATCCTGCAAGTCCGACGAATACACAGATTCCGGAAAATAAAATCGAGCGTCCTGCCGTCTCGACCGAACGAATCGCTGCCGACCGAATCCCTTGTCCGTCCTGCCGTTCTTCACGGAACCGATTAACGTATAACAGCGAAAAATCAATGCCGAGCGCCAGCGAAATCATTGCGACCGCATTCAAGACGAAGATCGATAACTCTTGTTGTCCGGCAACGAAATAAAGAACACCGGCACCAAAAACAAAAGTGACGAGTCCCATGATCAAGGGTAAGATGGCGGCAACGGGTGTACCGAAAACGAGTAGTAAGACGATCAATGCTGCCGGAATTCCGATTAACTCAGCTCGGATGAGGTCATTTTTGGACGCTGTATTCAAATCATCAACGACGACCGGTTCACCCGTTAGCCGAATCGTCCCGGTACCATCCAGTTGACGTGTGACCGCTGTTGCCCATTTCGCATCAAGTGTTGGTACACCGACTGTCACGTATCCCTTATCGTCCCGCATCGCTCGCGGATTTTCGACGGGACCAATGACGTTCCCGACTCCTTTGATGTCACGGAAGCGCTCGACATGTTGTACCATCGTTTGTCGTAGATTCTCTTGATTCTCAAATAGGACGATGATCGTATGTGGATCCTGCCCAAAATCTTGAGCGAGCACCGTTTCGACACGTTGAAAATCACCGTCACGTGTAAATCCATTTCCTTCTAGACGATCGGGTAATTGATATGCAAAATAACCAAGCACGACGAGTAGAAGCCCCCAAACGACCAACACTCCTCGAAAATACGCACTAATCAGATGACCAAGCCGTTCCATGATGCGTCTCCTTCCTGTATAAACGTACAAAAAACATCCTTCTTGCTGAAAAGCGAAAAGGATGTTTCATTACGTCTTTTGAAAAATTTGAACCCATGTGTTGCCGAATGTAGTCGATGTCGACACGATCGCAAGACGCCGCGCCTCTTCATCGAGTAACACACTTTTGAGTAAAACGGAGGAGTAGCATCCCTCGAACTTATATTTCAGCTGACT
The DNA here is from genome assembly GCF_002440475.1 of Exiguobacterium sp. UBA6282. NCBI lineage: Bacteria > Bacillati > Bacillota > Bacilli > Caryophanales > Exiguobacterium > Exiguobacterium sp. UBA6282. The sequence continues at coordinate 7,792 of NZ_DJUM01000030.1, forward strand.
CTTCTCATACAAGTAAAACCGAGAGGAATCGGTGATCGAAAACAATTGGTGCCGGTGGTCAACGAGTGAATACTCCGCGTAATCCGAAAAAGGAATGATTGATTCCTGATTCGTCGCGGCATCCCAAATCACATACCGTTCTTGTAGATCATCATAGGAGATGATCGTCGTAGGTGCGATGAATCGCTCGAACGTCAAACGTGTATCATATCCTCGCTCAACTAAGCGTCCGAACAGCGGCACCTCTTCATAGTTTGAGTACCGCCAGTCCCCTGTTTGAACGTTCACACAGACGACGTCCGTTTCTGCCGTGTATAGGAAGATTTCATCATCTTGCCACAAGAATAAATTACTGAACCATGCTTCGGAGAAAGCAGCGGGTCGCTTAATGTAATTTAAATGCCCTTGCTCTAAATCCAATAAACCAAAATAAGCTGACTCTTCAAATACGATGAACAATCGTCCACCGCCTGGCTCAATGTACCAGGAGAATGGAACATACGCACATGCTGTTTCCCACAGTGGTCTTAAATCCGCATCACATTTCATAAATCCGTGGCGATCTCGAAAAAGAAGCAAATCCTCCCCGATGCGATCAAACAGTGAGACGGATTCATGGAGTAACAGCTCTGCAGCAGGTTTATACATATGCATCACTTCCTACTTCATACGGTATCAACCTTCTCAGTTTCTCGCTACTATTGATGCGCTCGGCTTGCACCTCCTGTTATACTAACTTCATGGAAAAAGGAGGACGAACACGATGAAACCTTTACAATTATCCGCAGAGACAGCTATCGAACTTGCGAAACGTCTGAACGTACCACTTGAACAACTAATGCATATGCCACGCCATATCTTGATTCAAAAGCTCGTCGAACTCGAGCAGGAACAAGCGAACACGGAACCTGATTCGTCTAGCGAATCGGAATCTTGAGTAAGTAGCCTCTTTTCCAACGATGGAAGGAGGCTTTATTTTTTACCTTAGGATTGCGGATGGTATTCTGATTTACCGTACCGGAAGACATTAATGATCGCTTTCCCATCACTCGGATAACCGTTCGGATGATCGATCGGGAAGAGGGAGAAAAAGACGAAATAAAACGAAAAATACGCGAATTGATAGGTAAAGATTGATGCTTCGAACACACCGGCGTAAATCAGACCATTGATGGCTAAGATACTCGCCACGTTTGCAATCGATCCACCGGCATAAACCAGAATGTTAGCGAATTTCGTCTCTTTACGTAGTGCCTCATATTGACACCAGCCATCCCAAAAATAGACGCGATTCAAACGAATCGGACCAACACGAAGCAACGACTTTCCTGAACCGATATTGATCTCCATGTTTCCGCCGAATAATCGGGCAAAAAAGTAATGTCCCATCTCATGAATCAATGTCACGATAGGCAATAGTAAAAAGAACGACAAAAAGAATTTCCATAAATCACCGAAACCGAACATACAACGTACATCCTTTCACGTCAAAACAACATTTAAAATACTACATATGAATTGTTCCCGAAAGATGTATGTTCAAACAATCTTTCAATGATTTTCGTAAGTCAATTGTATGACAGGCTGACATCGGACTGTCATCCGCACACAAAAGAAGGACGAAGCCATTTAGTGCTTCATCCTTCTCCATTTAATCGGTTTTCTTTCGACGCTTGTTCGCTGCGTACAACAATCCGATGATCGTCAGTGCTGCACCACCTGCTACCGCGTATTTCTTGTAATCTGCTTTTCGTTCCGCAATAACCGTAGTCGTCAATGCTGGAACGACTAACTGTTTTTCTTCGTGCAACCGTGGTGCGTGTAATTTAACGGCACCCGACTCAACCAACACCTCGAATTCACCATTTGGCAATTCAATCGTGATATCTTTTTCCGTCGCATTGTGATAGACACGCTGCCGTTCGACGTATCCTTCATATGTTCGCTTCAGTTCAAAGGCAATGACACCTTCCTCTTCTTCAAGGAAACGAAGATGTTTTTTAATCATCGCCGCGTTTGCGAGACGGAACATCGGATACTGACGACGAAGGGCAATCAATCCTTTGACGTACTCGACTGCTGGACGCTCTGTTTCTGCCCGTTCATAGTCGAGACGATTCACGACCTCTCCGGCATTGAAGCTGTCACGAATACCGTCTTTCGTCCGGAAGAACTCTTGTCCGGCATGGAGGAAAGGAATCCCTTGTCCCGTCAAAATGATCGCATTCGCAAGCATTTGCCGTTTCCGACGAAGCTCTTCCGTGTCTTCTGGACGAGACACCGTCAATTTATCCCAAATCGTCAAATCATCATGAGCCTCGACGTACGAGACGACTTGATTCGGCTCATCGGCAAACCCTTGCGAAGAGACGTTACCAGCGATTCCCCGTTTGACTTCACTCGTCCGGTCAAATGCACCACTGATGAAACCACGGTCTTCTGGCGTTTGGACATCGCCTTTGACCCCGTCCCGTAAACCGTTGTTGAAATGAGCGATTCCTGGCATCTTCGGTGCGTTGAAATAGTTCGCTTTTTCTTCCGGATCAAGTGGCGTATCGAGATCCCAGCCTTCACCGATGATCAGAATCGATGGATCAATCCGGTCAAGTGCATGGCGCACTTGATTCATCGTCTCAATATCATGAAGTCCCATTAAGTCGAAGCGGAACCCATCGAGATGGTATTCTTTCGCCCAGTACGTCACACAATCAAGAATGAACTTTCGCATCATCAGACGTTCAGATGCAGTATCATTTCCACAGAAACTACCGTTTGAGAGACTCCCATCCGCCTCTTGACGATAAAAGTATCCAGGAACGAACTGACCAAGCGGAACCGTCGCCGCATCATACGTATGATTGAAGACGACGTCCATGATGACACGGATCCCGCGATCATGTAACGCCTGCACCAATTGTTTTAATTCAAGAATCCGCGTTCGTGGATCATCCGGATTCGAGGAGTACGAACCTTCCGGCGCAAAGTAGTTCACCGGATCATAACCCCAGTTATAGTTATCCGGGTCGTTCGGCGCTGTCTCATTGACCGAGCCAAAATCATAGATCGGTAGTAACTGGACATGTGTCACACCGAGGTCTGCCAAATAATCAAGCCCTGTCAATCCACCATTTGGTGTCCGTGTCCCTGCTTCCGTCAGTCCAGCGAACGTACCACGTGCAACGACACCACTGGCCGGATGACTCGTTGCATCGCGTACGTGTAATTCATAAACAACTGCGTCTTGCGAAGAATGGAATAATGGACGTTCTTCAATCCATCGTTCTGGTGTCACACTGGTCGGGTCAATTAATGCGCCGCGCTTTCCGTTCGTTCCGACGGCTTTCGCATACGGATCGACCGCCTCGACCTTTTGTCCGTTGATGCTCGCTTGAAACGTATAGAAATAACCTTCATATGTCGCTCGATCGAGTTCAACGACGTACGTTCCCCGTTCGTCTGCCACCATCTCGACCTCTTCGACTTTTCGTGCGCGTAGTGTCTTGTAGAGACGAATCACGACACGTTCTGCTGTCGGCGCCCACAAGCGCACGTGAATCGCTGTCTCTGAGAAGGTCGCTCCTAAATCATTTCCACTATAGGCAAATCGCTCATCCAGTTCTTGCGGTGTGAGCGTCAACATGTCTGCTGTTTGTTTCAAAGCCAAGCACCCCTTTCATTTCATGGTTTTTATTATAACAAAATTTCAAAGCAGTGGACGCTTCCGGTATTCCTCTCTAAAATAGAGAGTGGAATGAAAGGGGAGATTGAAATGGCAGCAAAAGATAATTCATTTGATATCGTGTCACAAATCAACATCGAGGAAGTCAAGAACGCGGTCCAAATCGCACTGAAGGAAATCACGAACCGCTTCGACTTCAAAGGTTCAAAAAGCGACATGAAGCTCGAAAAAGAGGATTTGATTCTAATCTCAGATGACGATTTCAAACTCGATCAAGTCAAAGATGTCTTAACAGCAAAATTGATCAAGCGCGAAGTCCCAACCAAAAACCTGCAGTATGAAAAAGTCGAGCAGGCTGCCGGGAATACGGTCCGACAACGTGTCATCCTGAAAAGTGGAATCGACCGTGACGACGCGAAAAAGATCAACAATGCCGTCAAGGAATCGAAATTAAAAGTGAAGACACAGATCCAAGATGACCAAATCCGCGTCACAGGTAAATCACGTGACGACTTACAACAAGTCATGCAGATCGTTCGTGAGCTTCCATTATCAGTCGATGTTCAATTCATTAACTTCCGTTAATCGATTGATCTGAACGCTCATATTCAAAAGATAGGCATAACGCATTTTCGGGTATCTCCTTAACAAAGGAGTGGTCGATCATGCGTTATGCCCTTTTTGCGGATCTTCACAGTTCAGTAGCCGACACAGCGGCTGTCCTAGCTGACATACGACAGCTCGCTCCCGATGCGCATTTGTTTTGTCTCGGTGATGTTCATGAATGCCATGTCGGTAAAAAGCGAGCGAAGCGCTATTCTTTCGAATCGCTCTCCCTCGTCGTGACGCTTGATGATGATTTTTTAAACCTAATTGATTTTAAGACATTACTGGGTAATCAAGAAGAGCGCATCCTGTCGCTCGTTCCACCGCAACTATCTCCTGTCATCGATGCGTTACGCGACTGCCCTCGAAAACAACACATCGAGGGTGCATTGTTGATTCATGGAGATCAATTGAATTGGTCCCGTGATTTTTTGCCTGATTTGTCACAGCAACGTGAACCAGTACTCTTTTTTGGTCATAGTCATATCAGAGGTTTGTTTCGAAATGGTATTGCTCTGTCGAGCCCATTGTATCAATCTTTATCCATTAATGGAGGACGATATGCCATCAATCTAGGTCCTGTCGTGTTCGAACGAGAATGGTGTCTTTACGATTCAGTGCAACAATCGATCGTATTCTATCAGGCGAAGTAAGAGGATACGACAAAAGCCGTCGGGCACAGGGCTCGACGGCTTTTGTTCATGCATCTTATTGATCAGAGATAACGGACAAGCGATGCCTTGACGATATCCACTTGTGTGAAGTTCGTCTCTTCCGCGAATGCTTCGATGACTTGACGGACATCCCCTTGACGACGAACGAAGCTCGTCGGAACTGGTGTTGTACCGACAAGTTGCTCATGCAAACTCGTCAATCGATGATCATCGATGATCGTCGTCATCAAATCAAGGAACAGAAGAACATGCAGACGGTTCAAATAATCCCATGGTTTATCTTCCGAACGGAATTCATTACGAGCGAGCCATTTTTTTAATCCGATCGCATCGATTTGACTCAACGTCTCTGTCGTGCGTGCCGACTTCCAAAGCGTCAACAGTTCGCCGAGTTTTTTTCGTGTCTGTTTCTTACGCATGAAGAATTCAAAATTGTCTTTCGTGCGCAACGCGTCTCCTTCGATCGGAGCAATCAAATCAGCTTCCGGCGCTGTCACGAAATCGTGAACGAAATCGACAGACTCTCCCGGTAACCAAGCAGCGACTTTCCCGTGAAAATCAGCCATGAAGGCGACGGTTTCTGCCAAAGGCTCCTGCTTCATCTGTGAAGCAGCTTGCTGTAATCGGTCTTTCGTCTCAGTCTTCATAATCTACCTCTTCTTATTCGTGGATTGGTCTTACATTTCTTCCGGAGCGCCGACACCAAGTAAACGAAGACCTTCTGTCAAGACGATCGTGACGGACTTGACGAGTGCAAGACGCGATTGTTTTGCTGCGTCATCTTCGAGAACACGGACGTGTCCGTAGTATTTATTGAAGCTTTGTGCAAGATCTAAGACGTAGCGGCTGATGATTGACGGCTCGCGACGTGTAAACGCGCGATCGATGACCGTCGAGAATTGGTTTAGCATCGAGACGACACCCCATGCATGATCATCGGCACTACCAGCGAATGGTGTGCCATCATAGCCACCTTTACGGAGCAACGAGTGCGCACGGGCATTCGTGTACTGGACATACGGTCCTGTTTCGCCTTCGAATTTCAACATCTGCTCAAGATCGAACTCGATATTATTCATCCGTTCATTTTTCAAATCATGGAAGATGACGGCGCCAACACCTACTTGACGAGCTGTGGCTTCGGCATTCGCTAAGTTCGGATTTTTTTCCGCGATGTTTTGCTTCGCGACGTCGATTGCTTCTTGTAGTACTTCTTCAAGCAAGACGATCCGACCTTTACGCGTCGACATTTTCTTTCCGTCTTTCATAATCAAACCGAACGGTACATGGTGCATTCCGTCGACGTTCTCAAATCCAAGTTTCTTCAGGACTGCGAACAATTGCTTGAAGTGAAGCGCTTGTTCACCGCCAACGACGTAGAATGCTTGCTCAAAGCGGTACGTTTCGAGACGATAGACAGCAGCTGCTAAGTCACGTGTCGCATAAAGCGTTGCGCCATCTTTCTTTTTAATCAAGGCAGGTGGCATACCCTCTGCTTCGAGGTCAACGACCATTGCCCCTTCTGATTCGACGAGGAGATCTTTTTCTTCGAGCAAATCGATGACGTGTTGCATCTTATCGTTGTAGAAGGCTTCTCCGTTCAAACTATCGAATTTAACACCGAGCATCTCATAAACACGGTTGAACTCGACGAGTGAGACTTCACGGAACCACGTCCAAAGCGTCGTTGCCTGCTCATCACCTTGTTCGAGTTTTTTGAACCAGAGACGTCCTTCGTCCTCAAGCGTCGGATTTGTTTCCGCTTCTTCGTGGAACCGGACGTATAATTTCAACAATTCCTTGATTGGTTCTGCACGGACCGCTTCTTCCTCACCCCACATCGTGTACGCCACCATCAATTTCCCGAACTGTGTTCCCCAGTCCCCTAAGTGGTTGACACCGACGACGTCGTACCCTTTTTTACGTGAGATTTGGTTGAGCGCATTTCCGATTACTGTTGAACGTAAGTGACCCATCGAGAAAGGTTTCGCGATGTTTGGTGATGAAAAATCAGTGACGATCGTTTTTCCATTCGCTTCACTTGATCCGAACGCCTCTTGCTCCGTCAGGACTTGGTTGACGATTTCTTGCGAGACGACTTCCCGGTTCAAGAAGACGTTAATGTAAGGACCAACAGCTTGAACGTTTGAGAACAACGGCGCATCAATTTTTTCTGCGAGCTCCGAAGCAATCATGTTCGGTGCTTTACGGAATGCTTTCGCGAGCATGAAACATGGGAATGCCAGATCTCCATGATCTTCATGTTTCGGTTGCTCGATCAGTTGTTCGATTTGTTCAACCGATAAGGCACCTTCCATGACTTGATGTAATACTTCTGCGTATTGCGTTTTATAACTCATCTTTATTTCCTCCTGCTTCACTGATTTTTGGCAATAAAAAACGCCCCTTGCGCCACGCGCAAAGAGACGGAATGACCGCGGTACCACTCTTCTTGGTGTCATTTTTGACACCCACCTTGTTCGGGGATAACGGGGTTCCCCCGGCTACGCCTTTTCCTTCTGGAATCGGGTAGCGTCTCAGAAGTGCGCTTCACGACCGGTTCGTCCTCAGGCTTCCACCATTCCCTGATTCGCTAGTTGACGAAAATCAACCGTTACTCTCTTCATCATCGACTGTATTCGATATCTTTCACATTATACGCAATTCTTTCTTTTCTCTCAACCTTATTTTTTTGGTAAATGGCTTATCAAAATTTCCACAATTCGGGTATAGGAATAAAAGATACTTCTCAGGGGGAGGGATGTTTCATGCGCTACTACCAACAGGTAGCCCGGACGAGCTGGATCGTTTTCAGTCTCGTCGCCTTGACGTTATTATTGATTGGCATCGTTCATCCACCTACCTTCCATCCTTCCATCTCCATCGTCAATACTCTTTATTTGTTTGGGCTCGTTCTCCTGTTTCAGTTCGATAATGTCCGTCGTGGCGGCATTTATTATACATTCCAAGAAGGCATCATCTTATTTTTATTCCTCAATTACGGTTTGACGTACGCTTTGATTTTAAGCCAAGTCGGTATTCTCGTCTTTCAATTCATGTCTCACCGAAAAGCGATTCGCTGGAAACGTTTCGCCTATCTCTACCCGATCAACGCCTTGTTTGATTTAGTCTACATCTCGCTTCCGGTATTTGCGTATGAAGCGCTCGGTGGACCGATCGGCTCAAACTTTACGTATACGAAAGCCCTGCTTCCCTTCATCGGCTTTTTGATCACTGTCTTCCTTGTCTCTTACTTCCAATGTCTGTTCGTCAATCGCTTCCTCTACTTGAAATACGATTGGCGACGTCTCGTGAAGCTGCAGTCCCTCGTTTATGGAATCAGCATGTTAAGTGCTCTACTTGGAATCTGGTTCTACGATGAAAGTCCGCTCGTCGCGGCTACAGTATCCGCCTTGATTCTCTTCTTGTTCAAACGTCTGTTGCAAGAACGTGGTGACTCCCTTGAAGCAAACGATAATGCCAAACGATTTGATGATGCGAAGGAACACTTGTTGATTTCCCGCTTCGAGCGCGAGACGATCGATTCGTTACTCCTCGATTTACCACATCTGTTGCCGTTTTCTGAAGGTTGGATCTCAATTCAACAACAGCGGAAACAAGTCATCTATAACAT
>NZ_DJUM01000030.1:16409-51635 GCF_002440475.1 Exiguobacterium sp. UBA6282
ATTCCTTCGATTACGAGCGGAGAGGTCGATGTTTCGATCATCCTGTTCCATCAAGTCGCAGACGCCTATGATGTGACAAATGCTGACGAATTATCTCGTTTGCTTCGTACCTTTTGTCGCGTCTTAGAACGCTCACGTGAAACGGTCCAACTCTATACGGAAAGTCGGACCGATGCTTTGACCGAATTACCGAATAGCCGTGCTTTTTATGAACACGGTCGGCAGGAATTTGCCGCTGACTCCTACCCGCTCTCCGTAATTCTGTTCGATATCGATCATTTCAAACGTGTCAATGATACGTACGGTCATAAAGTAGGTGATCTCGTCCTTCGTGAACTCGGCCGACGTATTCAGGCGATCCAATTGCAACATGATGATGTCTTTGCTGCTCGTTATGGTGGGGAGGAATTCGTGCTTCTGTTGCGAAATGGTAGTCAAGAGGCTGCTATTCAGATTGCCGAGACGGTCCGCCATGCGGTCATGGATCGTCCCTTCCTCGTCGATGGTCACCGACTGTCCTTAACCGTCAGCCTCGGAATTGATACAGTGGATGAAAGATATCAACGGACGTTCGAAGAATCGTTACGTCAAGCCGACCATGCACTCTATGTCGGCGGAAAACACAACGGACGCAATTGTACCGCGCATTATGCAAACCTTTGAAAGGTCGTGACTCTATTGTCGATTACGGAAATTGAAATGACGCTACCGACATCACAAGCTCACCGGACGATTCGAATTCATCGTCCGCCCCATTTGGATCCTTCTGAAGCATTACCAGTAATTTATATGCATGATGGACAAAACGTCTTTAGTGGAGAAACCGCCTCGTTCGGAAAAGGCTGGGAGATTCATCTTGCACTACAACAGACACAGATTCCGGCAATGGTCGTCGCGATTGACAGTCCAGAAGATGGAATGGATCGGTACGATGACTATGCTCCTTGGAGTGACGAAGCCTTATTGATGCGGAGCGCCTATCCTTCGAATCGGACGTCAATTGGTGGCAACGGTAAGGTCTATATGGACTGGATCATCCGCGAGTTAAAACCATACATTGATGCCAACTATGCGACACGCCCTGATGATACGACAATGATCGGCAGTTCGATGGGTGGCGTCATCTCGCTATATGGATTATTCGCGTATCCGGAAGTCATCACGCGCGTCGCTGCCTTATCGACTGCCGGATGGGCAAACTTCTCCTCACTCCTTGAATTCATCGAGCGAAGCCCGTCTCTGTCTGCAACGCATCGCTGTTATATGGACGTCGGCACAAAAGAAGTGAGTGGTCCGATGACCGAGACGGATTATTTACACACGAATGATGTCTTAGCGCGAGCGGTCGAACAGAAACTCACTCAAAGTCGCTATACAATCATTCCGGAAGCAATCCATCATGAAACGGCCTGGGCCAAACGTTTGCCAGATATTTTACGTTACTTGTTCCCGTCCTCTTGAATACACAAAAAAAAAGCCGGACGGTTTCTATTAAAGAAATCATCCGGCTTTTTACGCGTGCCTTATACTAATTCTTCTTGTTGCTCTTTTTCATAACGGTTGCGCGGATGCTCCCGGCATTCATCGGAACACGAACGCATGACTTTTGGTTCGCATTCTTCACAGCAGAAGTGCTGTCGATTACATTCCGGGTTTGCACAATTAACATAGCGCGTCTCCGGTTTTCCGCAGTAGTAGCATTCTGAGACGACAGACGGATTGACGGCATTGACAGGAACTTGTACACGCTCATCAAAGACGTATAGTTCACCTTCCCAGTCTTCTCCTTGTGTCTGTTCATCTTTTCCATACATGACGACTCCGCCTTTCAAGTGGAAGATATCATCACTCTGTTGCCGTTTACGGAAGTACGCCGTGAATTTCTCACAACGAACGCCACCCGTACAGTATGTGAGAACCTTTTTCCCTTCAAACAAATGCTCGTTCTCGTCTAGCCATTCAGGGAATTCCCGTGAAGCATCGACATCGACTTTTACGGCATTCTTGAAGTGTCCGAGGTCGTATTCGTAGTTGTTACGTACATCGAGAATGACGACGTCATCTTGTTTCATCATTTCTTTCCACTCTGCTGGTTCAAGATACGCAGCGTGTTCTTCTGGCACGTTGAATTCGTCCTCAAAACGCCATGTGACGAGTTCTTTTTTGTAACGGACGAACGTCTTTTTGAAGGCATGCTCTTCAACTTCATCAATTTTGAATTCGATGTCAGCGAATCGTGGATCCGCCGTCAAGTCCTTCATGTATTGTTCCGTTTGTTCGACCGTTCCAGAGAGTGTGCCGTTGATTCCTTCTGGTGCAATCAAAATCCGACCTTTGATACCGAGCTCTTTACAGTAAGCAAGATGCTCTTTCGTTAGCTGTTCCGCATTTTCAATTGGAACATACTTATAAAATAATAGTACGCGATAAGGTTTCATATTCCTCATTAGCCCCCATGTCAGTTTTTTGCAGTAAAACGAACGTTGGCAAACGAAGCGTCTAGCTATTGACTAGCTGGGAACGCCTGCAAAACGCACCCATTTAAGTATAATACCAACTCCCTTTCGAATGTACAATCTACAATTCCTGAATCCCTTTCAAGGAATTTCATTCCCTTTCTGAATCAGAAAGAGGTAAAATAAAACACAGTAGTACATCTCGCAAGGAGGATTCCGAATGCTCCATACACTTCGTGACTGGATCGAGCAGATGATTTTCTTTCTCCAAGACTTACCTGGAGGAGCTGCCACCGGTTTGATTGCCCCGTTTCTTGAGTCTCTATTTCCTTTCCTACCACTCGTCCTGATCATTTCCGCGAATGCGGCAACTTATGGTTTTGGTATGGGTGTTCTCGTATCATGGGTCGGGAGCATGCTTGGATCACTCGTCGTCTTCGCTTGTATTCGATATCTATTTCGTCGTCCGGTCACGCGTTGGCTTGAAAAACACCATGCCGCGCAACAGTGGATTGAACGTGTTCGTCACATGAGTCCCATCTCACTCGGATTCTTTTTTTCGCTTCCATTCATGCCTGCGTTCATCATCACGTCCATTTCTGCCATGATTCAACTATCGCTGCGGACGTATTTGATCGCTGCTGGTGCCGGGCGTCTGATCGTCGTCATCATCTTCTCGCTAATCGGAAAGGAATGGTCCACGTTCCTCGAACGTCCGATGCGTCTTGTCCTTCTATTTTTGATTTTACTCGCCATCTGGGGAGTTAGTCGCGGGACGGAAGAATGGTTGAAGCGTCGTGCCCTTTCAAAACGTGCGGATCATTTACGAGAAATCGAAGATAAGATCGAACGTCCATCTGAAAAATGACTCAAGCCTGTCTATGATTCCATAGACAGGCTTTTTAAGCTGTTCTCATTTTTCTAGGGACTAGGTCTTTTGAATCATTTTATAAAGTGATTAATATATAAAAATAACGTTCAAACAATGTTCAATATTGAAAACGCTTACATTAAATTGGTATGACCAATATTAATATAATAATGATCTTTTCTTCTTAAAAATTAGGATAGCTTTTCCAGAAACGACATCCTTATAATGAATTTACATTCATTCCTTAAAGGAGGCGTCCTCATGCATCAAGTGTCCGAAGTTCAAAAAAATGAAGCGACTCAATCTGCTCCAGCAATCGTCGAGAGTGCTACCTTTCAACAATTGATGCGCCAAAAGAACGGCTTCATTCTTCCAGCTATTAGTTTTTGCCTTATTTTTTATTTTGCGCTTCCGATTTTGACAAGTTACTTCACGATTTTGAATGAGCCAGTATTCGGTGATATTACAGGAGCTTGGGTATTCGCATTTGCCCAGTTCATCATGACGTGGACGTTCTGCATGATGTATAGCAAAAAAGCACGTGCCTTTGATCGACTCGTCGAACAGATCAAGGAGGAGTCGAAATGAATTATACTGCCGTTGCCCTATTCGCAGCGATCGTCGGTTTGACGCTCGTCATTACATACTTTGCTGCCCGTAAAACAAAAACAGCTAACGACTTTTATACAGCGGACGGCGGACTCACTGGTGCACAAAACGGGATGGCGATTGCCGGCGACTACATGTCAGCCGCCTCGTTCCTCGGAATTGCCGGGATGATCGCTTTAGCCGGATTCGACGGATTCTTTTACTCGATCGGCTTCCTCGTTGCTTATCTTGTTGTCTTGTACCTCGTTGCCGAACCACTTCGGAACCTCGGAAAATACACGATGGCTGATATGATTGCCGCTCGTTTTAACGCCTCAAAAGTTCGTGGAGTCGCTGCCATGAACTCGATCGCGATCTCGATTTTTTACATGATCGCGCAACTCGTCGGTGCAGGTGCCTTGATTGAATTGTTGTTAGGAATTCCTTATACGACGAGTGTCATCATCGTCGGTATCTTAATGACGGTCTACGTCGTTTTCGGTGGTATGACTGCGACTTCGTGGGTTCAAATCATCAAAGCGATTCTCTTGATGGCAGGAACAGCCGTCATCTCGTTCATGGTCTTCGCGAAGTTCGATTTCTCGATCTTCAAGATGTTTTCAGAAGTGAAACAAGCCACGCCGCTCGGGGATTCATTCTTGAATCCTGGAAACAAATTTAAGTTACCACTCGATACGATTTCGCTCAATCTCGCGCTCGTTCTTGGAACAGCTGGATTACCACATATCTTAATTCGTTTCTTTACTGTTAAGGATGCTCCGACAGCTCGTAAATCCGTCGTGTACGCGACATGGATCATTGGTGTCTTTTATATCTTGACGATTTTCCTCGGCTTTGGTGCTGCTGCTTTCGTTGGTTCTGAAGATATCATCGCTGCTAATGCTGCTGGTAACATGGCTGCGCCACTTCTCGCTAAAGCACTTGGTGGCGATTTACTCTTTGCCTTCGTCGCTGCGGTCGCTTTTGCGACAATCCTCGCTGTTGTTGCAGGACTCGTCTTATCCGCTGCGTCTGCCTTTGCTCATGATTTTTATAGTCATATTCTACGCAAAGGGCAAGCAACGGAAAAAGAACAGATGACGGCAGCACGACTTGCTTCCATCGCTGTCGCCTTGATTTCGATGGTACTGGCATTGTTCGCACAATCGATGAACGTCGCGTTCCTCGTATCGCTTGCCTTCGCTGTCGCGGCAAGTGCCAACTTGCCAGTCATTCTCTTGACGATCTTCTGGCGCCGTTTCAATACTGGCGGAGCTGTCACAGGTATGGTCGTCGGGTTATTCTCTTCACTGATTCTCGTCGCACTCAGTCCAAACCTTTGGGCAGTCGACGGTTCAGCCTTGTTCGTCGGGGAAGCCCTCTTCCCGCTGACGAATCCAGGAATCGTCTCCATCCCGCTTGGTTTCCTCGGAGCTATCGTCGGGACATTGTTGACGAAATCGAACGAGGTTGCCGGTAACTTCGAACGTATCTTAGTCAAGGCCAATACCGGTATCGATGCAGCAACGGAAGTCGCCGCGTCAAAAGAATAAGTTCCCCTTAACGGCTCCTTCAACCCCCTTGAAGGAGCCGTCCCCTTTTACATTCTTCTCATTCATTGCCATACTAAGTGAATAATAGAGAAGAAAAGGAAAGGAAGACTGTACATGGATCTCGCTTTTTATTATTTCTTAATCCTCGGATTTTTCATTGGAATCATTTCCGGATTTTTCGGAATCGGTGGCGGTATCATCTTGACGCCCCTGTTACTCATTTTAGGATATGCTCCAAGTGTCGCGATCGCGACGAGTCTTATGCTGACACTTGGATCTACCGTTTCAGGAACGATCTCTCACTTACGTCTTAAAAATGTCGTCTGGCGCGATAGTCTCGTCGTCGGTGGCGTCGGAATCATCGGTTCGACGATCGCGACACCACTCGTTCTTCGTCTAGAGGCAGTCAATGGTGCTCATCTCGTCATCTCAATCGTTTATATCGGTCTCTTACTCTACTTCGCGAATAAATTCTTACGTCCGAAATCAACGACGGGTGAACAGACGGGGTGGAAAAATCGATATCTCGCTCTTGCCTTCACTGGTTTGTTCGCCGGATTCATTTCTTCATTACTTGGTGTCAGCGGTGGCTTCATCATCACCCCGTTACTCGTTGGGATCGTTGGCTATGAGTTGAAACGTGCGGTCGGAACGAGTATTGCTTCCGCGTTACTGATTGTCCTATCGGGACTTGTCAATTACACGGTCGCAAGTACGAACATCGATATCCTGGTCGGAATCATGCTGATCGTCGGTGCCTTGCTCGGAGCACCGATTGGCGCGAAGCAATTGACGCACTTCGAAAGCCCATTCGTCAAAAAGTACCTCGGTATCTTCTATTTGACGGTTGCGATCAGTGTTTTACTCGAGGTCATCGGCTGGAACGTCGCTTCACTCTCTGTCCTCGTTGCGCTGAGTTTGATTTTCTTACTGACACTCCTCATCTACAGTCGTCGTCGGACGAATGGATGAATCGTCTCATCATAAAAGCCGTGGTGCCTGTTTAAAGGCATCACGGCTTTTGTTCGTTTAAGCGACTCGTTTATGACCCGTCCGTTCGTAATTCCTCGTTTGTTCAATGACCAAGTGCGACAAGAACAGCATCCCGATCAAGTTCGGAATCATCATCAATCCATTTGCGATATCTGCGACGAGCCACAACGGTTCTAATTGCGCGACGGCACCATAACAGGCTGCGAGTGCAAAGAATACACGGTATCCTTCGTTGAAACGTGTCGTACCGCTCAAGTACTCCAAGCACTTCTCTCCATAGACATACCAACCGATGATCGTCGAATAACCGAAGAAGAAGACGGAGAATGCGACAGTCCATTCTCCAAATGATCCAAGGACGCTCGCAAAGGCGGTTGCCGTTAGTGCTGCCCCGGAAAGGCTCGCATCGTGCGTTACACCTGAATGTAACCCGCCTGACGAATCCCAAAATCCTGTCGTCAGAAGGACGAGTGCCGTCATCGTACAGACGATCAAGGTCACGATGAAGGTACTCGTCATCGAAATCAATCCTTGTTCGACCGGACGTTCACTTTTCGCAGATCCGGCAATCAAGGCTGCTGTCCCAAGTCCTGCTTCGTTCGTGAAAATACCACGTGCTACACCGACTTGCATCGCCATCATGATCGATACACCGGTGAAGGCTCCTGCAGGCGCAAGCGGCTGGAGGGCGTACTCAAAGATTAAACCAAAGGCTGGTAGAATCTGATCCGCCTTCAATATTAAAAGGACACAAGCGGCACCGATATAAAGTAAGCTCATGATCGGAACAAAGATCGTCGAGATCGCACTGACGCGTTCAAGTCCACCACGAATCGATACATAGACCGCCAGCGCGAGCAGAATGCCGAAGAGTAGAAGCGGTACATGAAACGATTGCTCAAGCACCGTTGCCATCGCATTCGCTTGCACGGTGTTCCCGACACCAAATGATGCAATCAAACCAAATGCCGCAAACAAGATGGCGAGGAATTTAAATTTTGCACCTAGTCCCTTTTCGATATAATACATCGGTCCACTGACAGCTTCGCCGCGTTCATTTCGACTTCTAAAAAGAATCGCAAGAAGACTTTCCGCATATTTCGTCGCCATTCCGATCAAACCGATGATCCACATCCAAAAGACTGCACCCGGTCCGCCCATCGTCAAGGCGACCGCGATTCCCGCGATGTTTCCGTTCCCGATCGTCGCTGCAAGAGACGTCATTAACATCTGAAAGCTACTAATTTCCCCTTCACCCTGTCCTGATTTTTGAACAGACAATTGAAACGCTTGTTTCAAGCGACGAAACTGAAGACCACGTAAACGAATCGTAAAGTACACTCCCGTTCCTACTAACAACACCATGCTTGGAATTCCCCAGACCCAAGCAGATATCAGACGTAACACATCCATGCCATTTCATCCTCTCTCTTTTTTCCGAGGCTTACCGTAGCATGNNAGAAGCTATACTAAAGATACTGAACGAGAGAGAAAGAAGGGATTCCTCCATGTTAGAAGCTTCATACCATTCGTTAGACGATTTAGCGGAAGCGATCGGTATCGCCTTAAATGCGCCGATTACGATTGAAGATCGTAATCACCGTCTCCTTGCGTATAGTACGCATACTGCTGACACGGACCCTGCTCGTGTCGCAACGATCATCGGTCGCCGGGTACCGGAATCGGTCATCGACCAACTCTGGAAAGACGAAGTCATCCAGAGTCTCGCTACTCAAGACGATCCGCTCATCATTTCTGCGCGCACGGATGTTGGACTGAATGACCGCGTCGCCATTGCCATCAAACAAGATTCAGAAATTCTCGGCTACATTTGGTCGATTGCTCGCAGTACCCCGTTCACTCCATCAGAACTAGCAGATTTAAAGAAAGGAGCTCTGCTTGCTCAACGTCAATTACTAGCGATCGACATGCAGAAAAAACGGAAGGAAGAGCAGACGGAACAATTCTTCTTTGAGTTATTACATGAAGAACTATCCGAGTCGGAGATCCTGAAAATGTTTTCTAAGCTCCATGTCGCACCCCCTGGCATTAGTCGTTTGATGGTCATCCGTTTTTCAGAAGCAATCACACCACGACTTGCGGATCGTCTGCGCTATTTATTGACGATCCAACAGACGGTTCGTCCATTACTTTACGCATATGATGAAACAGATTTTATCTTGTGGATCAGCACAAACGACCGCGACGCAGAACAAGAGCGTCTACAGTTTGACGCCTTCATTCAGTCCTTCCGTCAATTGCTTGCGGAGCGGTTTGATTATACGGATTTCGTTGCGGCAAGTAGTGAAGTCTTCACGGGCGTCCATGCGCTTCCGGAGCGTTACGAAGAGGCGGGTATCGTCTTACGTTTGAAAGATGCCTTTCCATTCGAACTGAAGAACGTGACGCGTTACGAACGTCTCGGCTTGTTTCAGCTCTTGCCAATTTTTTCAGAACGTTTGCGACGACGAACGGTTCGTCTCGAAGAAATCGAGCGATTGCGTGCTTACGATGTGAAACATGCCTCCTCTTTATGTGAGACGCTAGAATGGTTTCTTCATTATGATGGGAACGTCAAGCAAGTCGCTTCCCATCTCCATGTTCATCCGAATACGATCCTATATCGGATGCGACGGATCGAGGAGGAAGCTGGTATCCGGATGGAATCATTACCCGAACGTTCCTTACTTTATTTGTACCTAAAAGCAGACCGATATCCTTTGTGATTTTACACAAAGGATATCGGTTATTTTTGAAAACGCCGATAAAGTAGAGCGCTTTCATTTCTCGTATACTGAAGAAGAAGAGAAATTGATTTGTTTATTTGCGAAAGGGGATCGCGTTCACATGATCATTGGAGTATTAAAGGAAATCAAAAACAACGAAAACCGTGTTGCATTAACACCTGCCGGGGTAGCAGCGTTACATGCACAAGGACATCGTGTCATCATTGAATCGATGGCAGGCATGGGGAGTGGCTTCACGAACGAGGAGTACGTCAAAGCTGGTGCTGAAATCATCGCGACTGCTGCTGAAGTCTGGGCAACAGCCGAACTGGCTTTAAAAGTCAAAGAGCCAATCGCTTCAGAGTACCAATATTTCCGTCCGGACCTGACATTATTCACGTATCTCCATCTAGCTGCTGAGCCAGAACTGACACGTGCACTCGTTGATTCGAACATCACAGCAATCGCTTATGAGACAGTCGAGAAGAACCGCACACTTCCATTGTTAACACCAATGAGTGAAGTCGCCGGTCGTATGGCATCACAAATCGGTGCACAGTTCTTGGAAAAACCACACGGTGGTATGGGCATCCTTCTTGCAGGTGTCCCTGGGGTTCGTCGTGGAAAAGTAACAGTCATCGGTGGCGGTGTCGTCGGAACAAATGCTGCGAAACTCGCTGTCGGTCTTGGTGCAGATGTTACGATCATTGATGTTAGTCCAGAACGCCTTCGCCAGTTAGATGATATCTTTGGTAACTCGATCAATACATTGATCTCAAACCCGTACACGATTGCTGAAGCGGTCGCTGAAAGTGATCTCGTCATCGGTGCTGTCTTGATTCCAGGTGCAAAAGCACCGAAGCTCGTCACTGCCGACATGGTCAAACGGATGAAGCCAGGTGCTGTTATCGTTGACGTTGCCATCGACCAAGGTGGAATCTTTGAGACGGTTGACCGCATCTCGACGCATGATGATCCAACGTACGAAAAATTCGGTGTCGTTCATTACGCGGTCGCGAACATGCCGGGTGCCGTTCCACGTACGTCTACCCTGGCATTGACGAACGCAACGCTTCCGTATGTCCTTGAACTCGCGAATAAAGGCACACATCGTGCGCTTGCTGAAAACGATGCTCTCGAAAAAGGATTGAATGTCGCGCAAGGCTTCGTCACGTATGAAGCGGTCGCACGCGATCTCGGATACACGTACAAATCCGTTGAAGATGTACTTCACTTACACGCATAATTTCGAAAGTAAAAATAGCCGATGCTTCCTTTTCTAGGAATGATCGGCTATTTTTTATGAAAAGAAGAAATTGCGGACGAATCTCTTTATTATTTCTTGAGGCACCACTCGGCTTGTCATATGATGAAAATGAAAATATATGATTTTGAACTAATAGAGGTGATTTCATTACATGACACAAACTGTAACCGCTCATTCTCATGAACTTCAGAGCCATGTCGCTGAAGTTGCGTTACTCGAAGCACTGACATCGGATACAGAAGAGAACGTACGTATTGCCGCAACCGAGCGCTTACGTGTTCTTGTTCTATCCCATCCATTGCTCAACATTGCTACAGCCCATTCCCTTTATTTTAAGAACGAACTCACTCAAGCGCGTCGACTTATTGAAGAGACGCACCAGCAAATCGGCGAGCATGTGCAAGGATACATTCTTCTCGGTATCATTAGTGAAGAGGAAGGATATATGCACGAAGCAGAACAGTTTTTCCTTTCAGCCATCACACGTTTCCCGGAAGAACCGGCAGGACATCGTTCTCTTGCCGTCCATTACAATCATCGACAATTTTATGGAGAATCAGCCGTCCATGCGTTTACATATTTAAAGAAAGTTGGCGCATCTGGAATCGATACGCTGATGGCTATTGATTCCATCCAACAACTAGACGGTCATTCGATCGATATGTTGGAAACACTCTATGCGTTAATCATCGGGGTATCTCATCTCGATAAAACGGCTGTCTTTCATGCGACTGCTTCTGCTAATCAAGGTATTCAATACGAGATGCTACATGCTACATTGCGCGAAGACAGCGACGATACACTCTACGCTAAACTCGACGAACGCATTTCCAATATGCTCGAGCACGGCTTGTACGCAGCTGTTTATGACGATTCCGAAGAAAAAATCTATCGCTATGTTTTCCGTGATATGTGTCGAGATATGACCATCCGTCATGCAGGATGGCGTGCGTACCCAGACTATATTCGACTACGTTTTCTCTATTTCAAACAATTGTTGTTACGCGACTGAAAGTCAAAAAGCAAACGCAACGAGTGCCGCGATCGTCCATGGCAAGATTAAGTTGTCGAGATCGCGATATGAGATTGCTTCGATTAAGGCTGCGATGTTTGCAAGCAAGAAGCCGTAACTGACAGCGAGCCAAATCGGTTGTCCATAAAATAAGAACGTTACAGTCAAAACAAGGAATGACGCTAAAAACAAAGCGATACTTCCTTCAAAGGAACGTTTCGTCTCACCGCGGACGTAAAACGTCTTCCCGAAGCGTTTTCCGACGAGTGCCGCGAGACCATCTCCCCAAGCGAGCACCATGCTTCCCGCAACAAGTGCCATCGGTTGTCGTTCGAAGAAGAATAGGACGAGTCCTGCCAATGCGAGCGGATAATAGACCGTTCCATAAGAAGGACGGTCGACGCCATGCATCTGTCCAATTCCTTTTCGTAATGTCAACAGATTGACGAGAGCAAAGAAAAGTAATGGTACGATCGCGATGTACCAGTGATCAAGCCATAGCAGCGCAAGAAATACCCAGTGACCGACAGCGACATGAATCCATTTCCGAACCGTCTCGGGAGAAAAACCGAAACGGCGTCCAACGAATTCAAGAATGACGAGAATGAAGCCAACGATTCCAATCGTGCCAATGGCAGCAAACCATTCCATCGTGATTCCCCCTTTCCTATTATTGTACGTTGTTTTAGTTGCCATTTGCCCTATTGAACCTTCATTTGATAACATAAGGTCAAATGACGTCCTAGAGAGGAAGTTTTGGAAATGTATGATGCTCAAGCAGTCCAAACATTATCAAGTTGTCTGCAACGCCTGAACGAGGGGAAAGGAATCGAACCCCTCGTCGCAATAGAAGGAACGGAATTGCCAAAGGTCATCAATCGCCTGAAACAATTCGATCCATTAAAAAATGGTTTATCGATCAATGAAATCGTTCATTTGGCAAATGCTCTAATCGGAGAACACATGTCAGCGACGACGATCCAGAACTGGACGAAACGTGAAGTTCGGGACATCATCGGCGTACCGCATCGTGGGAAAAAATACTCGATCAATCAAGCCGCCATCATCTACCTGTTGGATGATTTAAAACACCTCTTCTCGTTAGAAGAAACACGGGAACTGCTGACGATCGTCTTCCAGAACCCAAATATCGATGAGGATGATTTAATCAGCCCTCTTAATTTTTATCTCGTCTATACGCAGCACGCGGAGACAAGTGGACCGATCGAATTAACGGAGAAGCGTCTCAAACGCTCGCTCGAGCGGATTAACGCCTACCGCCCTGAAACTGTTCATGTCTTACAACTCTGCCTCTACGCCCGTCGTGTGTCGCATTTGACACACGAAGCCAAACAACGCCTCCATCATGTCCTGCAAACGACATGATGAAAAAAAGATGCCATCCATGTCATGGAAGGCATCTTTTTTTATTTAAACAGCTGTCAGTGATTTATAGTGGACGTTGTTCGTCAGACTTTTCAGGACAGAGAGTAGTTCGTACATCGAGAGCTTGTCAGCATCCTTGACAAGACGGTATTCATCACCGTCCTGCAATAATTCCGCAACGACTTCTCCGGCTGCACTCCGTACGGAGAATTTTCCTTTTGTCAGGTCGAAGGAAATCGTGAACGTACCACGCTCATATACGTTGTACTCACATTTCTTCGAGAAGAGCGAAAACTTCTCGCGCATTTGACCTACCTCTTGTCCATCATGGTTCATCACGACCCATTTCTTACATGTCGGAATGAACTTACCAAACGCTACCCCTCTACCTTCACCATTCATTACTTGAACACGACCGCTTTCGTCGTGTTGAACCGCACCGATCATTTGGTGCGCTTCATCATAAATCGCGGCATGACCTTGCGAAAAAACGCAACCCTGCACATAGACAACTTTGCGCAACAGAAATTCTCCTCTCACTGCTAAAACGTGCTGGTTTTTCGTCCCCAGTTTATTTAGACATCCTGTATAGTTTAACTTTCTTTATCTGTATGATATTTCGTTAACGAAAATGATTATTGCACCGTTTCTTCAAATTGACAACCCCCTTTTGTCGACAATCATTCGACAAGTTCAATGCAGGTTCATCTCCTTTGCAAATGTGAGCAATTCTTCCCGATCGATGAGGCGAACTTGATTCGGTTCTGCCAGTTGATACGCGGCTTCTGTAAAGGTCGAATTCGTAACGACCCATCCCTCGTCCATTTCGTAGAATGGAACCGAGGCAGCGACCTGTTGAACTGCTTCGAGCCCTACAGCCGCACTGTATCGCTTCGCCTGGATGGCAATCTTATACCCTCGTTCATCCTCTATCAACAAATCTGCTCCGAAGTCGCGTGAGGCAGGTGTCAACTCGACCCGATATCCTGCTGTTTCAAATAAATCGGCAAGCCATTCTTCAAATTCTCGTCCTTCCATTCGATCGAGTCTTTTTTCAAGCGACGGCGTTAAAACGGACAAAAGAAGAAAAAGGATACACCCTACTATACTGATGATTAAGATTAAAGGTTCCCAAGAACTCGAAAAAAAATAAGTTCCGAAAATTCCTATCATGGCAAACAAAGCTGCTAGTAACAATCGTTTTCTTTTTAATTGTTTCATCCTACTTTTCCCCTCTACTTCGTCGTGACCTTTTTTTCACTATACTAAAATTCTTCGTTGGTTGCTTCCTTCGACAGGAAACGCGGCTCGTCTTGCAGAAGTAAACTAACGAGGAAAGACTGTCTTAAAATCCACGGTCGAAGACCAGTCAGGAGGTAGCTCATGGCAGAACATTCATCTCCTTCATCGCTACGGATCATCCATTCGACGTTACGTGCTATGAAAGAACCCGTACTTCTTGTCGATGCAGATGGAAAGATTCACTTTCATAATGACGCGTTTCAACACCAGTTCATGACCGCTCCGGATAAAGAAACGATCCAGGAACTTTTTTCGATTACGGATGATTTGTTTCCGATCCAACAGGAAACCATCATTTTGACGACACATCAGTTAACAGTCACAGCGATTGAAGAGACGGACTATTTTCTTGTCCATGTCGCTTCTCTTAAAATAGAAGACTTATTCGATTCAACGCTTGATGCTGCCTTATTCATCACAGATCCGGAGTTTCGGATTCGAGCATACAACGAGGTAGCCAGTACCTTATTCCGATTCGATCTTGCTGAAGACATCATCGGTCTAAAACCGACGATTCTCCATGACGCAAAGGAAGTCGCTACCCGCCGTCAACATCTTGAACAACTGAACTTAAAAGATTTATCAGATGAACAACTCTTCTTACTCCATGGTCGGGAAGCGGAAAATGAATGGACCTATCATCGTCTGGATGGTTCGACGTTCCATGGACGGCTTTATATGACACGTCTGCCGAATGATACGTACTTTTTACTCATTCAGGACATCACGACACAAAAACAAATCGAATG
Source organism: Exiguobacterium sp. UBA6282 (assembly GCF_002440475.1). Lineage (NCBI taxonomy): Bacteria > Bacillati > Bacillota > Bacilli > Caryophanales > Exiguobacterium > Exiguobacterium sp. UBA6282. The sequence goes on from NZ_DJUM01000030.1 coordinate 31,313, forward strand.
GCACCTGACGAAAAGTGAACGCCGCTTCCGACTCTTCTCGGAGTCCGTCGTCGAAGCCGTCATTTTTCATGATCATGGCATCATCATCGATGCCAACCGTGCAGCAGAGGTCATCTTCCGGACGAAGCTTGAAAAGATGAAAGGAAAAACGACACTTGAGTTGATTCATCCGGATCATCATGCGCGTGTCTTACAACGAATCGAAGAGCATCGAGAAGAGCCCTATGAAGTTCTTGGTCAACGTGCTGACGGAACTTCTGTCGAAATCGAAGTTTTCCCACGTGAAATCATCTACAACAATATTCGCATGCGCGTCGCCGTCGTTCGTGATATCACGGAACGAAAAAAAATCGAGAAAATGCTTGAACGTGAAAAAAATGCCATCATGCGTCAACGTGACATCACACAATCGATTCTTCAAGCCTCTAATGAAGGATTCCTGCTGACGGAAGAGGATGGAAGTTTCATCTTCATGAACGTCAAAGCACGCAAGTTACTTGATGTACCAGGGATTGCGCCAAGTAAGATTCAAGAACGGATCAGCTTGATCCCGAATCTTGATTTGAATACCCGATTCGATATGTTACGACAAGTCGAAGAGCTACTCGCCGGAAAACATTCTGAACTATCGTTTCGTTTTACGTTACAGCGACCGAACGAATCAAGTCCACTTTATTTTGAATTTTATGCGACGGCGATCAAGAAGGAAAAGAGTCGTATTTCTCGTCATGGTTTCTTATTCGTTTTCCGTGACCGAACTGAGGAAGCAAAGATGGATCAAGTCAAGGATGAACTTGTCAGTACCGTATCGCATGAGTTACGGACGCCACTCTCATCGATCCTTGGGTATATGGAATTGCTTCGCTACCGAGAGCAACCAGCTGATAAAATCAAACGTTATGTCGAAATCGTTCATGAAGAGACCAAACGGCTGACGACACTATTAAATGAGTTTTTAGATATTCAGCGTCTAGAGGGTGGAAAACAGGAGTATATCTTTACCTCGTTCTCATTACGCGATCTCCTCACATCGACCGTCGATGCCTATCGGGAAACCGTCGAACACCGGATTGAATTGGAACTGCCGGAAGATCCTGTACTCGTTTTTGCGGATGAGCACAAAATCAAGCAAGTCATGTTGAACTTGCTTTCGAATGCTATTAAATACTCTCCACAGGCGGATCACATCCAAGTCCGTCTCTCGGCAAACGAAGAGAAAGCGACGTTCTCCGTGACCGATTACGGACTCGGTATTCCACAAAATGCATTCGACAAACTCTTTACGAAATTTTACCGGGTCGATAACTCGGACATCCGGAAAATTGGTGGTACCGGACTCGGTCTTGCCATCTGTAAGGAAATCATCGAATCACACGGAGGAGCGATTTCAGTTGAATCAGAAATCAATGATGGTTCGACGTTCACCGTCGTTCTCGAACGCGATCCAAGAAAGGAATGGAATTGATGCGGACCTATTTCATGACGGGTTTTCCCGGCTTTTTAGCGACCAAACTAATTGAACAACTCGCACGTATTCCAGATCAAATCGCTTGTTTTCATGTGCTTCATTTATCGTCAGAACGAAACGCAGCTGTTAAGCGACGCGATGATCTTTTAGAACGCACATCCTTACGACCTGAGCAACTCGCGTTGCACGAAGGCGATATCACGCTCGAACAACTTGCTTTGTCGTCTGATACACGGATGATCCTGCAACAAGAGGTCACACATATCTTTCATCTCGCCGCACTGTACGATTTAGCTACGGCATATGAACCTGCCTTTCGGATCAATGTCATCGGTACCGCGAACGTGACACAGTTTGCCCACACGTGCCGTGCTTTAGAACGCTACATCTACTTCAGTACAGCGTATGTCTCCGGTCTGCGCTCCGGCACGATTCTCGAAGAGGAATTACAGACAAGTCGCTTTAAAAATGCTTACGAAGAAACAAAATACCTTGCTGAAGTGCGCTTACGCAAAGAACTCGGAACGATTCCCTATACAATCATCCGCCCCGGCATCGTCGTTGGACATTCTGAAACAGGTGAAACACCGAAATGGGATGGTGTTTATTTCGTTTTGAACGCGATGCGTCTTCTGCAATCCTTTGCTCCTCTTCCGTATCCTGGTCGAGCAAACGCGCTCGTCCATCTCGTGCCATATGATTATGTCATTGAAGCGACTGCTTATCTCAGTCATGCACCCGTCGGAAAAAATAAGACATATCATCTGACGGATCCATTTCCACATGGCGCACGCGCGATTTTCGAGATGTTACATGTCGCCTATTATGGACGTTACCCGCGTGGTATCGTACCATTTCGGCTCATCAGTACAGCGTTGACACCCACCGTCGCAAAACGACTCCAGATGCAACGTCAGACACTCGATTATTTCATCCATCCTGTTCAATACGATACAACACAGGTCTTACGTGATTTACGAGATACTGGAATCATTTGTCCGGACCTAACAGAAACGATGCCTCGGCTCGTCCAGTATTACCAAACACACGCGACACACTAAAAAAGTCCAATCGCTCTTCCCTAAGGGAAGTCGATTGGACTTTTTTTATCGGTTACCCGATCAACATATTTTCTTTTGGATAACGAATCGTCCGGTCTCGTTGTGCCGCAAACGTGAACAAGATCGTCAAGGATCCCACACGCCCGAGCAGCATCATGAACATGATCAAGAACTTCCCAAAGCTATTTAACTCTGGTGTCACATTCAATGATAGACCGACCGTCCCGAATGCAGAGACGGTCTCAAAGAATAGACCGATGAACGATAGATTCGGTTGACTCAACGCAAGGAGCGTCGTAATCAAAGCGATGAACAATAAACTGAAGACAGCAATCGCATACGCTTTTTGGATTGCCTGTGCTTGCACCGTCCGTCGCATCAGAACGGTCTCACGCTGTCCGCGTAGATACGTCCAGACATTCTTTAAGATGACCGACGCCGTCGTAACCTTGATCCCGGAGCCTGTCGACGCGGAACCTGCTCCAATATACATTAAGACCATCATCAAGCCGATCGAGAGCGGCACCATCGTCGTTAAGTCGATTGTCTGGAAACCAGCCGTCCGTGTTGTGACGACTTGGAAGAATACGATATGAAGTGCATGAAAGAACGACTCGTCGCGTAATGAACCTAAGTGAGACACCCATTCATAGAGCATCATCGCTAAGACACCCAGTCCGTTAATGACGAATAACGACAGCACCATCAATTTCGAGTGTAGGGAGATTTTTTTGAAGCTTCGTTTTCCCGCGATGTCAGCAATGACCGTAAAGCCTAATCCACCAATCATCAAGAGCGCCGCGATCGTCAGGATGAACGTCGTATCTTGTTGGAAACCAATCAAGTTATCGCCCCAAAGTGCGAACCCTGCATTGTTAAAGGCAGATACGGCATGGAACAAACCGTAGTAAAGTGCTTTCCCAAAGCTATATTTGTATTGAATGAACAAATCGAGCGCAATCAAGAACATACCAACGATTTCGACAAGGACTGTCGTGACGATGATATTTCGAACAAGACGAATCGTTCCCCCTGGGCTATCGAGGTTGAACATTTCTTGGATGATGATGCGCTGACGAATTCCGATCTTTCGCCCTGTCACGCTCAGCAAGACGAGCGCAATCGTCATGAAGCCGAGCCCTCCGACCTGAATCAAGAGCATCATGATAAGTTGCCCGAACAGATTAAAGGCTTCCGCGATATTAATCGTCGATAGACCGGTAACGGTTCCGGCAGAAGTCGCGACGAACAAACAATCGATGAAGGAGATATCTTGCCCCTCCTGTTGCGAAATAGGCAACCATAACAAAAAACCACCTAGCAAAATCGTCAATGTGAAACCCGTCGCGATGAAGCGTGCCGGTTTATCGAACAACTGATGGTACATCAATTCACCCACACGACCAAAACGTGCCAGTGGTGAACGTCTTTTATGCGAGAACATCTTACTCCCCCTAGATTTTTTTCAGACAGAATTGTCTTTATCATACTCCCTCGAATTAAGAAGTTCTATCGAAATATGCAATCGACTAAACGTTTTCTTATTTTTTTGGTAAACTAGATAAAAGTGGACGTGTAATCATTAAAGGAGGTTGAGGGAAACAGTGGACCCTAAGACGGCTGATCATTCGATTGAGGATGTCTGGCGAAGGCTGGAACGGCAATCACAATGGATGCCTGCGCAATTGTATTATCAATTTGAGGAACTCTTGTCACTACATTTGGAGCAACCGATTCTAAATGAATTGTATCAAGTGTTAAAAAAATACGACGTACTGACCGATATAGAGCGTGACGAACGAAACGAAAGCATTCAAATGCTAATCGATGAAAACGGCGCTTGATTCTCGGTTTTTGGATTTCCGAGCAGAAGAAGTGTCTTCTGCTCTTTTATTTTTCGTTCTTATACGCATTACATACAGAAAGGTGGCACACATCAATCATGGATATCGTGTCGATAATCGGGATCATACTAGGTCTTATCACATTGATCGGAGGAATGATCTTAAAAGGTGCGCCTCCAGTCGCCCTACTTAACCCTGCAGCCCTCGTCATCATCTTCGTCGGGACAGCCGCTGCCATCATGATTTCCTTCCCGAAGGAACGCCTAAAGGTACTACCGGCACTGTTTAAAGTCATCTTTTTCGAACAAAAATTAATGACGAAACAAGTCTTACTCGGACAGTTTCTGACACTTTCGACGCAAGCACGGAAAGAAGGACTGCTGTCATTAGAAGCAGCTTTAGAAGAAGTCGACAATGCGTTCATGAAGCGTGGTGTCATGATGGTCATCGATGGGCAGCCATCTGAATATGTCGAGGACGTCATGACGCGCGACCTCGAAAACATGACGGAACGGCATCATGCCAATGCAAACATCTTCACGCAAGCTGGAACTTACGCTCCGACCCTTGGGGTTCTCGGTGCCGTCGTCGGTCTTGTTGCCGCTTTATCCGATCTGTCAGATATTGAAAAATTAGGTCATGCGATCTCAGGTGCCTTCATCGCGACGTTGTTCGGGATTTTCACCGGATATGTCCTTTGGTTCCCGTTCGCAACGAAATTGAAGCAAAAATCAGCGAGCGAGATTCAACTGTACGAGATGATGATCGAAGGCATTCTGTCGATCCAAAACGGTGAATCACCCAAAAACTTAGAAGATAAGCTACTCGTGTACCTGACACCGAAGGAGCGTGCGAACTATGAAGCGGAAAAAGAAGCCGCATGACGAACATATCTCCGAAGGCTGGTTGATTCCCTACGCCGACTTATTGACCTTACTTCTAGCACTCTTCATCGTTCTTTTTGCTTCGAGTAATGTCGATGCCGTCAAGTTAAAAGCGATGTCCCAGTCGTTTAGCTCCGTCTTCAATGGTGGTTCAGGGATGATTACGAACAGCTCGCTCTCCACTCAAGAAGAAGAGGATTCGAAAAAACTCGACGCGCGAACGAAGGCACAAAGCTATGAAATCGCAGAACTCGAGAAGATTAAAGACGAAGCAAACAAATATATCAAAAATGAACAACTCGAAAAAGACATCAAGGTGGAAATTACAAATGAAGGACTTGTCTTCACGATTCGTGACCGAGCCCTCTTCTCGCCAGCTCAAGCAGAAGTAAGAGGACGCTCGCTTCAAATCGCAGAAGGCATGAGTGCTCTACTCGTCAAGGCAGGACAACGTCAGATTCAAGTCTCCGGTCATACGGATAATATCCCAATCAATACGGCACAGTATCCATCAAACTGGGAACTCAGTGCAGACCGGGCGATCAGTTTCATGCGTGCCTTACAACGCAATCCAAAGCTCGAACCAAAACGGTTTACTGTCAGCGGTTACGGAGAGTTCCAACCGATTGCGTCCAATCAAACAGAAGCCGGTCGTAGTCAGAATCGACGTGTCGAGGTATTGATTCGACCATTGATCGACTTAAAAGCAAACGTACTCGACGAAACGAAAGTTAAGTCCGGCACGTAAAAAAAGATCCTTCGTGGTTACACGAAGGATCTTTTCAATAATACGGACGAATCATGATATAGACGATGACGCCAGTGAAGCTGACGTATAACCAAAGCGGCATCGTAAAGCGTGTCCATTTTTTATGCTTTTCGAAATTTTGATTCACAGCATGTGCAAGTGACATCAAGACGAGCGGGACGATGACTGCAGCTAGAATGATGTGCGTAATCAAGATGAAGAAATAGATCGGACGAACAAATCCTTCTCCACCAAACTTCGTCGATTCACTGACTGCATGGTACGTGACGTATGAAATCAAGAATAGCGTTGTCGTCGTCATCGCACCACCAATGAAGCGGCGATGATTCACGCGGTTACCGCGACGAATCGAAATCCATGCGCCGAGCAACAGCATGAAGGTAAAACTATTAAAGATGGCGTTCAAAAAAGGAAGTAACGTCCAATCGAATCCTGAGTCGACTTGTACAGGTGGCGCAAAAAATAAGAGAGCCACGAGTAGGTTGATGACAAGAGTCAACAGGATGACGAGTGGGACAAAATTCCGTTTAGTAGCAGGTTGTTGCATGAATCATTCTCCTTGTTTCCAGTCGAAATAACGTTTCAACCATTTTGGGATCGGACCAGCGAATAAACGCTCACGCCAGTAGACATCAGCAGCACGCTGAACGGCAGCACCACGAATCGGATACGGATGCACGACACGTGACAGTTGACCGACCTTATCTTTACGTGCCATTGCATAGACGACTTCTTGCATCCACTCGCCGGCTTGTTCTCCGATCGCATGTGCCCCGATCAGTTTCCCGCGTTTATCGGCGATGAGCTTGACGCGCCCTTCCGTCTGACCATTGATGACGAAACGATCCACTTCATCGAGACCCGTCTGGTAGACTTTGATGTCACCGTGTTTCTTACGTGCTTCTTCTTCTGTCAAACCGAGATGGAACAATTCAGGCGTTGTGAATGTTACCCACGGGACCGCTCGATAATCAGGTTTCGTCCGTAAACCGAACAAAGCATTTGTGACGACGGTTTTTCCTTCTAGTCCTGCGACGTGCGTAAACGGTAAGGAATCAATCGTATCTCCGACGGCAAAGATATGCCGCTGACTTGTCCGGAGCGAACCGTCGACTTGGACGAATCCTTTTTCGACATGAACACCAGCCCGGTCAAGACGTAACGCCTCGATGCGTGGCTTACGACCGACCGCGACAAGAACGGCATCCGTTTCGATGACACGTGATTCCCCATTTGCTTCGACCGTCACTTCGATGCCTCCAGCTGACTTGCGGACATGCGTGACCTTCGTATCGAGATGCAACGTCAATTCTTGCTCGAGCTGACGTTGAATGACTTCGACCATGTCACGATCTTCTTTTCCGAGCAGCGTCTTCATGCCCTCGATAACTGTGACTTCCGTTCCGAGGTGCGCGTAAGCTTGCGACAGCTCAAGACCGATCGCCCCACCACCAATAACGAGCAGCCGCTCAGGACGCTCTGTTAATTCAAAGATCGTCTCGTTCGTTAAATAATCGATCGTATCTAGTCCATCAATCGGTGGAATGATCGGTTGGGATCCTGTTGAGATCGCAAACTTTTCACCAACGACAAGCTGTCCCGCTACTTCGACTTCATGTGCACTAAGGAATGTCGCTTCTCCGATATAGACATCGACACCAAGATCTTCAAATCGTTTCGTTCCATCATGTGATTGAATAATGTTACGCGCACGATCAACGCTTGCTTTCGTTTTGGAATAGACCGCGTCTCCGTTCAGCGTCACGTTGTATTTTTCAGCCGTCCGCTTCATGACGTGCACGTCGTGTGCGGCTTCAATCAAAGCCTTTGAAGGAACACAACCATAATGGAGACAATCTCCACCTAGATGTGCATGACGTTCAATCAGGGCAACATGTGCACCAAGACTTGCTGCACCGGCAGCAATCGTCATTCCGGCTGCACCACCACCGATGACAACTAATTGATAGGTCTTCATCGCAAACCCTCCTCATACCGACGTGTGATGTCTTCCATCCGTTTACGGTTGACGCCCCAGTCAGAGTATCCGACACGTGATGCCGAACGGAAATGAATCACTTGCGCGGCTTCATCGAAGTAAAATTCGACGTCATCCTTGAAGCGAAAGACTTTACTCGTGAAGATGGCATGGATGTATGTTCCTTCCTCCTTAACGATTTTGACTCGGTCGAGGCTTTGTAGAATACGTAAGAGGTGGAACTTCGAATCCGCAAGCGTTCCTTTGAACGGGAGCGGACGCATTTTCATATCCTGTAGATCGGTTTGAGTAGATACCGCATTCGGTTTTCCGGAGAGCGGTTGAAGCGTACCATTTGAAACACCAAGTGCCATGACTGATTCCTCCGTTTCCTATCATCTGATCCATTTCGTACTATAATCTACTTTACTTTACCAGTTTCTGTTTCACTCTGCCTGTCTGAGTGTTTACGCTTTCGTGACAGGGAGCAGAATCGTCGCGATGACGCCGCCTTCTGGCTGATTGTCGATGAATAGCTTGCCTTCATGTGCTTCAACAAGCTCTCGACAAATCGATAGCCCGAGTCCCGTTCCGCCCTTTCCTTTTTGCACTTGATAAAACTTTTCCGTGACATGACGTAGGTGTTCTTTCGGAATACCAGGTCCTTCGTCACTGAAAGAAAGGAATAACACACGCTCGGAACGAACGAGTCGAACCGTAATCGCTCCTCCAATTGGTGAAAAACGGATTGCATTATCAAGCAGGTTCAAGAAGACTTGTTTCAATCGGTTTTCGTCGTATAGACCAATGACTTGCGCCGGTAACTTTTGCACAATCTGAACATTTTTCTCTTCCAGCTTTTGCCGTAGTTGCGCTGCGACGGTCTCGATGATTTCCGTTAAGTTGACTTCCTGACGGTATAGGACGAGACGACTCGTCTCGAGTTTTGAGAAATCGAGTAACTGTTCAACGAGCGAAATCAAACGCTCCGTCTCTGAATGAATGATGCCCATCCCAAGCGACGCCTCTTCCGGCAACTGATCCTGTTCGACGAGTAACGTCTCACTCCAGCCTTTGATCGATGTCAACGGTGTCCGTAACTCATGGGAGATACCCGAAATGAATTCATCTTTCAATGTTTCCTGTTGTTTGATCTGTTGCCCCATATAATTGATCGTCCGTGCTAGTTCTCCAAGTTCGAACGAATACTCCTCGTTCACCTTAACGTCGTAATGTTGTTTCGCGATTTGGTCCGACGCACCGATTACCTCTTGGATAGGTCGAACGATCGAAGACACCAGACGTGAGGAATAAATGAAGGCAAGTCCCCAAACTACTGTACCCAAGAGGACGATCGCTAAACAAATTTCAATCACACGTCGGTCGATTCGTTCAAGCGATGTCGTATAACGGAGCGCTCCCGTCGTCTGACCGAATGACACGACAGGTTCCGTCACTTCCAGCAAATGCTCTCCCGTCGCCTCATCGTCATATCGTTTCGTGACGGTTTGACCCGCTCTTACTTGATTGACTGCTTCTCGCGTCAATTTACGTTGCGAAATGAACCCTGTCGAGGAATAACGCGGAATGCCTGTCGCATCCAACACTTCGATTTCTGCATCTGGATAGGCATAAGAATCGAGTACATCATGAATCGTCGCTTCGGAATCCGTGTAATCATAAGCGAGACCACTATTTGCAAACAACACCGCACTCGCATTCGCATGACGTTTCAAGACATCCGTCGCTGTCACGTAATAATAGTTATAGGTCACGAACGAGAGAATCCCGATGACAAGTAGGACCGTCACCGTGATGATCGTCATGAACCGCATTAATATCTGGCGCTTCATTCTTCGTTACGCCACTTGTATCCATGTCCCCACAGTGTCTCGATGAACTTCGGTTCCGCTGGATTTTCTTCGATTTTTTGACGAAGACGGCGAATGTTGACATCGACTGTCTTTCGATCGCCGAAATAGTTCTCGCCCCATACCGCATCGAGTAGTTCATCTCGCGACATGACTTGATCCTCATTTTTAATGAAATGACAAAGTAAATCATATTCAGTCGGCGTCACTTCGACGTCCATGCCGTCTTTTTGGACACGCTTCGCTCCTAAATCAATTCGGAACGGTCCAGAAACAAGTTCACGCGGCTGTTTTCTGCGGCGTAATGTCTCTACCCGTCGCAGGAGCGACTGGATACGTGCGAGTAATTCTGCAGGACTGAACGGCTTCGCGATGTAGTCATCCGCCCCTACGCTTAGTCCCATGACTTTATCTTCTTCTCGCGTCCGTGCCGTCAGCATGATGATCCCGACCACTTCATCCTTCGCCCGCGCCTGTTCACAGACAGCGAAACCATCGACTTCCGGCATCATGATATCCAGTAACAGAATATCAAAGGTTTGTTGATCAAATTGCGCGAGTGCCTCTTTTCCGTTTTCCGCTTCAATGACGTCATAGCCTGCCCGTTTCAAATTGATGACGATGAAACTGCGAATCGCGTGTTCATCCTCGGCTACTAGTATTTTGGTCATTCTTTTCTCCCCCTGATTCTTTATTCCACGAGTGTGACACGATTGACGAACATTTCATAATCCTTCGTCGCATCGATCACATAGACATAATCGATGCCCTCTTTAATTTTTCGTTTTTGGTCACTAGCAATGTATTGATTCTTTGGAATGATCTCTAATTCAAAATCAACCTGCTTCGTATCCCGATTGATGAAACGAACGCGATTTTCACGTTTTTCGATCGTTTCCCGTGTCGCCCAATTGGCCGGGAAACGCATAACGAAATTGTATTCCTGATCAATGTACTGCTCTTCCCGTAGTTCGAATCCACTCTCAAGAAATGGCGGATTGTCCGATCCATTCCATGTGTAGTACGCGGTGATACGTGGCTTCGGCTCACCTTCACGCCCTTCACTACCGCCCGGCGTATATTGATGACCGAACTCGACGATTCCGTCTTGATCGACATCCTTCGGAAACGTATACATCGGTTCAACGATCTCATCGACTTGACCGAAGCGCACTTGTTCCAACGTATCGTTCGCTAAACGGAATAATGCGATGTGCATCTTAGCATCACGTGTATAAGAGACAATCAAGCCTTTATTGCGCGCAGCATTGATCGTATCGACTTCAAATAAATCATGTTCTGCGAATAAATCGCCATCTTTTGTCGCTAGCGTCGTCTCTTGACGCTTTTTCGACAAGATATCCTTATAATAGATCAAACGAGATGGACTTCCCTTTTGTAGAAGCACCATATCTCGCTCGCGATCTTGATTCAAATCATCCACCGACAGGCGGTCATACCGATCCACCTTCGTGACATCTCGTTGCTTCGACAACAGCTGTTCAATGATATATAACGTGTTTTCACCATAACTGGTAATCCCGATGACTAAATGGTTTTGTTTATGTTGCGCGTCAGATACGACTTCGAGTCGATCGATGGCTCGCCCATCAGCAACTGTCTGCCGTGTCACAAGTCGCCATTTTTCACCTTGTCGTTCATGAACGAGAAGATGAATCGTGAAACGTCCATCCTGCTCACTACGGTAGAAGGTGATCGCCTCATCCTTACCGTTTCGATCTAAATCAACGAGTTCGTATAGACGGGATACTGCTTGATTTCGTGGCGCCACGATTTCTGCCTGTTTCGGCAAATCGCGGTCAATCCGCTCTTTCAACGACTGCTCCCATGCCGGAAGGGACGGATGTTGGAGTAGAGAGGCGGGATGCGGAAACATCGTACTGCATCCTGCTAATAATAGACTTGATATGATCATGAAGAGATATTTCATAAAGTTGGAATCCTTTCCGTACGGGCTCTGTTTCCACTTTATCATACTCTCTCAATGGAGAGTATATTGTCGAATGGGACACAAGTTGTTACGATATACAGATAATTGAAAGGGGTTTGAATGTATGACGTACAAAATGATTGTTCTCGATTTAGATGATACCTTGTTGACAAGTGATCATACGATTTCACCACGTACGAAAGAAGCCTTACTTGCTGCGCAACGTCGTGGGAAGAAAGTCGTTCTTGCAAGCGGTCGTCCGACATATGCGATGCTTGATCTTGCAGAAGAACTAGAACTCGCACGATACGGAAGCTACATCCTGAGCTTCAACGGAGCTTCGATCATCGATTGCAAAACGAACGAATCACTTTTCCTCAGTACCCTCTCTCCGGAGACGGTCCATCGTCTTTATGATGTAAGTAAACGGGAGGATGTCTACATTCACACGTATGTCGGACATGAGATTCTGACAGAACAACCGAACGAGTATACGACACTCGAAGGACAATTGACTGGTATGGACGTCATTCCCGTCGCTGATTTTAAAACAGCGATTCAAACACCTGTCGTCAAGTGTTTAATGATGGCAGAAGAGACACACCTCGCGCGGGTCGAGCAGACGCTTCAACAAGAGCTTGCAGGGGAACTCGCGGTTGCTCGCTCAAAGCCATTTTTCCTTGAATTCACGGAAGACGGTGTCACAAAAGGCACAAGCCTTGCCTTACTGTCTGAGAAGCTTGGTATCGCTCAGGAAGAAGTCATTGCTTGTGGAGACGGCAACAACGATCTATCGATGATCGAATGGGCAGGTCTTGGCGTCGCGATGGCGAATGCAGCCGATACCGTTAAAGAAAAAGCCCAGTATATGACTGCTTCGAACGATGAAGATGGTGTCGCCCTCGTCGTCGAAAAGTTCATGATGGATGAAGAACCGACTATCTCAAGTCACTAAGTAACTCAAAAAAGCGTGTGTTCCGCATTCAACGGAACACACGCTTTTGATTTACGATAAACACCAGTCAATTGGCTCTCTTCCCTGCTCTTTCAGCCAAGCATTCGTTTGCGAATAAGGTTTGCTACCGAAAAATCCTCGGCTCGCTGATAAGGGACTTGGATGAACGGCTTCGAGAACAAGATGACGATTCGTATCAATCAGCACCTTTTTACTCTTCGCATGATTTCCCCATAAGATGAACACGATCGGTTGTGTCTGTGTTCCTAGGACTTCAATGACCCGATCCGTGAATGATGCCCAGCCTTTTTTAGCATGCGATCCCGCTTTTCCTTCTTCAACCGTGAGCGACGTATTCAGTAAAAAGACGCCTTGTCGTGACCAAGCTTCGAGATTTCCGGATGTCGGAGCCGGACAACCGATATCCGCGACGAGTTCCTTATACATGTTTCGAAGGGACGGCGGGATCGGAACTCCGTCATGGACAGAAAAGCTGAGTCCGTTCGCTTGTCCTGGACCATGGTAGGGATCTTGTCCTAAAATGACGCACCGGACGTCTTCCGGTGCGACCGCATCAAACGCATGAAAGATCCGCTCTTTCGGAGGATAGACGGTCGTCGTTTGATAGGCTTCCTTCAAAAAAGCCCACAATTCCTGAAAATAAGGTTTTTCCTTTTCTTCTTTTAACACCGTTTGCCAAGATGGATGCACATGGATCCGCTCCTTTTTCAGTCTCAAGTCGCTGTTCGTACGTCTTGATTCTGCTATGATGGATGATGAGGTGGGAAACTATGATTCAGACAAAACAATTATTTGGACTACCATTCGTCGATGCGACACCTTCGCAATGGTATACCCATATTAAAACAATCTTACACGACCGCGGAAAAGCCTTTCTTGTCACGGCGAATCCTGAGCTCGTGTTGCGTGCATTGCGCGAACCTTCTTACGAAGCCATTTTACGGCAGGCGACGTTTATCACACCAGATGGAATTGGTGTGACCGCTGCCAGTAAACGAATGGGAGCGCCCCTCACTGCGACGTTGCCAGGGATCGAGACGGCACGTGAACTATTGCGGACGGCAGATGCACTGAAGAAGCGTGTCTTTTTGCTTGGTGGACGCCCGGAAGTTATGAAATCGTTAATCCATCAGTTATCGATTCGTTTTCCGAACATCCGCTTCGTCGGAACGTTTCACGGTTTTGGAAAGACAGAGGAAGCAACGCAAGCGATCGCAGAAGCACAAGCTGATCTTATCCTCGTCGCACTCGGTGCGCCAAAACAGGAGGAATGGATCGCTTCTGTTTATGATCAAGTCGATCACGGCATCTTCATCGGTGTCGGTGGTGCATTCGATGTCTGGTCCGGACATAGTAAGCGTGCTCCAAAATTATTCCGTCGCCTCAAGCTAGAGTGGCTCTATCGTATCTCGACGCATCCCCGCGGCTTTGAGAAATTAAAAGATTTGTTGCTCTTCCTGACGCTTGTGCTTCGCAAAAAATCAACGCTCTCTTAACTCAATACAAATACAAAAAGGCTCCCGACACGGCGGGAGCCTTTTTTACGCTTATCTTATGCGTTGACAGTCGAGAATGAACGACCGAGTTCTTTCGCTTTTGCGATTGCTGCTTCTTTGATTTCTTCTGCTTTTTCTGGGTTCATCGCCATACCTTCGATGAAGAGGGCATCGTAGTCTGTTACACCAGTGAAAGCAAGTGCTTGACGGAGGTAGTCATCACCGAAGTTAAGACCAGATCCTGTGTACACGCCACCTGTCGCTTGGATGTGGAGTGCTTTTTTGCCTTCCATCAAACCTTTAGGACCTTCTGCAGTGTAAGCGAATGTTTTACCTGCAAGAAGTACGCTGTCGATGTACATTTTGAGACGTGCTGGGAAAGAGAAGTTCCACATTGGTGTGACGAAGACATACTCATCTGCTTCCATGTATTGTTCGAGATGTTTTGTCATCGTACCAACTTTTGCGATCTCCACTTCTGTTAATTCTTCGCCTGTTGCGAATTTGCCCCATGCGCTTAACACGTCTGTGTCGATTTCTTGGACTGTTTCGTTATATAGGTCAAGAACTTCTACTTCAGCTGAAGGATTCGCTACTTTGTAGCTTTCGAGGAATGCTTCACCGACTTGAAGGCTGAAAGAGTGTTCTGTAGCTTTTGGGTTAACAGTTACATAAAGTAATTTAGTCATTATTATTTCTCCCTTTTATTTAAAGTAAATTCTGTAACTAAACATACCAACCACCTTTTCGTTTGTCAATTAGTTTGACTTCTGATTGTAGAAAAAAAGCTCAAGTCCGTGACTTGAGCCTTTTCCATCATATGAGTGCTAATCCTTATGCATTTTCGAGCGGCGTATAATGTTCGGCTCGTAAACCGATTCGTTTCAATTGATCAATCAACTGTTCCTTTTCCGACACTGACAAATCCTTGAACAAGTCTGCTAAAAAGGCTTCATGCTTCGGGAATGTCTCTTCCATCAGTTCGCGTCCAGCTTCCGTTAATGTTCCAAACGTGACACGACGATCCGTCGCACATGATTTTCGCGCAATCAATCCACGCTTTTCGAGTTTATCGACGACATACGTCACACTGCCGCTCGTTAACAGAATTTTATCGCCAATCTGTTGTAAAGGCGTATCCCCTTTGTGGTAAAGCAATTCCAGGACTCCGAATTCCGATAAATTCAACTGATGTGTTTTGATGTCTGCCTTTACTTGCTCCGTCACCGCATGCATCGTCCGAGATAGAACAACGAGCATTTTTAATGCCAGCTTCGAGTCTGTCGATTCCATTTTACGTTCGCCCCTCTTTGTGTTGTATCGTCACAATCATAGACTTCTTTGTCTACTCGGTCAATTCTTGCTGAATTTTCTCAATCAATCCATTGCTCAAAAATAGTTCTTGCCGTGAAACGCGTTTCATACCCTATCGTCTTGATATACACTAAAAAGGAGGTAATCATCATGTCGATCCATACTCGGTTAACCCAGCTATTCAAGCGGAATGTTGCTTTTGAATGGGCGATTGAACAATTGCACACACCAGCAGGCTATTATTTGTGTCAACACACGTTGGTTGATCAATATCCTGATTTGTCTCCTCAAGAAAAAACACGACTGCTCTCAAAAATCAATGAATTGGCTGAACAGACATCTCCATTCTCGGCTTCCGTCTCCCGACAGGATTGGCGCCGACTTGAACAACGATTATCTCGCCAGACCTAAAGGAGGGATGCGCGATGACGAACATCCGAGACTTGGCACGTGAAGCAAACGTGTCCGTCACGACAGTCTCACGTGTACTAAATGATCACCCATACGTGGCGAACGAGAAGCGACAAGCTGTCCGAGAAGCGATAGTAAAACTTGGCTATATCCGTAATCAAACCGCTGTCCATCTTTCGACTGGCATGACGAAGACGGTCGGTGTCATGCTCCCATTCGTTGATCATCCATATCACGCCGCCATTCTCCAAGGCATCGCACAAGCGGCTTTTGACGCCAGTTATCGTTTCTTGACATGGCAAACGAATTATGTGGAAACGCATGAGCAACTCGCTCTTGATGCGCTAGCGCAACAGGAGATCGACGCACTCATCGTCGTGTCGCACAGCCTTCCGTTATCAGCGATTTTACCGTACGAACGCTATGGACCGATTGTCTTTTGTGAACACCACGAAGACGTCGCTGCTGTCTATATCGATCACTATACGGCCTTTCAACAGGGACTTGCACATCTACGACAACAAGGACATACAAGCATTGGTATTTGTCTCTGGCGCCCCGACAGTACGAATAGTTTGGCGCGTAAACATGCGTATCAAGAAGTTGTCAGTGACGCGTTCGTCTATGAACAGACATTGACGATCGAAGATGGTGCGAACGTCGCAAGGCGCTGGATGCAACAGAAACAACGACCGAGCGCCATCTTGACTGCCAGTGATCACGTTGCCGCGGGACTGATCTTGGAACTACGAAAACAAGGCTATCAGGTCCCGGGAGATCTCTCTGTCATTGGCTTTGATGGAAGTGAACTCGCTGAAGTCTTATCGATGACGACGATCGCGATTCCATATGCTACGATCGGACGACATGCTTTTCAGCTAACAATTCGAAACGATATGAATATTCGTCCGCAAATCGAAGTACCGTCAACGTTCATTGCTGGAACGACCGTTCTTCCTTATACCTGAATCCATATAAAAAAGCGACGAGTTCATCGATTTGAATTCGTCGCTTCATTTCGTTTAAAGTGCCCCTGCTGCTACATACCGTGATCCCCAGTAGCCGCCACGGAACGATTCTTTGACGACTCTTCCATAATACGAGTTCGCATTGATCATCGTACTCCCATCGACAGCGATCCCAACGTGCTGAATGCCACTACCGTGTGTAAAGAAGACGAGATCTCCGGCGCCAGGAGCTGTACGTTTCGTCGATGAATACTGAGCAGCTGCTGTGCGCGGAAGTGATTTTCCTAGTGCTTGATAGACGTAACGTGTAAATCCAGAGCAATCAAAGCTAACTGGACCCGTCGCGCCAAAAACATAAGGGCGTCCTTTAAGACCTTCCGCTACCGATACGATTGTTGACCCTGTTTTGCTCAATCCTTTTGTTGCTTTTGCATTGTATGCTTTCGTATACATCGAAGCGATATACGCTGTTTTTCCTTGATGACGAATTTGGTACCAATCTTTCACTTTTCCGCTCACTGCCACGGACTGTCCAAGTTTCAATTGACCGACTCGCTTACTCGATGCTGTCGCTTTCGCTCGGATATTTAACACATCCACGGAGATCGTGACTTTCTTACTCGTTGCGGCTTGTGTTGATGACGGAACGAGTGTCCAGCTACTGATTAGTAACGTTAAGGTTAGCAAAACGCGAGTGACAGTTTTCATCGATTCATTCTCCTCTTATGTATGAGTATAATATGCACTTGAATTGTCAGATAATTTCTGTTTTTATCCTATCACGTTCCAGATTTTCATCATGTTACAGTTATTTAACGCGAATTCTTTCTTGTAATACTTTTGTAACAAAACAAAAAAACAGATATGCTGAATGGCTTATTCTCGCCATTTCTGCATATCTGTCCGTTTTAGTGATTTAATCGTTTTTTCAAGAATCAATTGACTTCTTTTTTCGGAAACGTGCTAAGAATTCGTACACGATTGGAACGATAAGAAGTGTCAACAATGTCGAACTTGTAAGTCCACCGATGACCGTCACGCCTAATCCTTTTGAAATTAATGCGCCACCTTCGAGTCCAAGGGCGAGTGGTGCAAGGGCACCGATCGTCGCAAGGGCTGTCATCAAGATTGGACGTAAACGTGTACCTGCTGCATCGAGTAGTGCTTGACGCGTCGATAAACCTTCTGCTTCTTTATGAATGACACGGTCGATCAAGACGATCGCATTTGTCACGACGATCCCAATCAACATCAAGGCACCGATTAAGGACGATACAGAAATCGTCTCGCCTGTAATCAGAAGTGCAACGAGCCCACCGATGATTGCGAATGGAAGTGAGAACAAGATGACGAGTGGCGTCAATGCTCCTCCGAACGTAATGACAAGGACGAGATAGACGATGGCTACAGCTGCTGCCATTGCTAGACCGAGTTGTGTGAATGATTCTTGGATCTGTTCAGTAACTCCGCCTTGCTCATATGAGACACCCGTTGGACGATCGATATTCTTGACGGATTTTTCAATCGCTTGAGAAGCTTCTGTTGCTTTATCCGTTTTCAGTTCTGCTGTCACAGTAGCAACGAGTTTTCCATCGCGTTCGTTGAGTGAGTCAGGTGTCGTTCCTTTTTTCACTTCAACAAAATCGGACAGTTTACGAACACCAAGTGGTGTCACGACATCTGTCTCTTCCAAGTCTCGTATCGAATCATATGTCGTTTGTTCGTTTGGAACGATGACATCGAGTTCCTTCCCATCCACCTTAATAGTAGAAAGTGGTTTTTCCTCACCTTGGATATTCGCGATACCTTGTGCGAGTTGTGCTGTTGAAACACCGAACTCAGCCGCTTTTTGCTGATCGACTTCGAACGTATACTGCGTATAAGCTTCTTTTAAATCTGTCGTTACTTTTCGAACATATTTCGTTTCGCCTTCGATCGCATCGACGAATTTCGGTGTAACTTTTTCTAAATCTTCAATGTTATTCGCGAAGATCGAGTACGAGACACCTGACGACGCAGCTCCACCACTAAAGTCTTGCTCTTTCCATTCTCCTGTCGGAATGTCGGCATTCAACTGCTTGATTGCTGTCTGTTTAACATCTGCGAAATCTTCTGTGTCTGGATCATACTGGACGATAAAGACACCTTGTTTTGTATTCCCTGGGTTCAATGGATTTTCTCCACCGACGGTAAACTGAAGATTGTCGATATTTTTTTGTTTGTTGAAATAATCTTCTGCTTGATCAGCTGCTTTTAACGAATCATCCAACGTTTGTCCTGGTTTTGGATTGTACGTGACATACAGTGTTTTTTCTCCTTCTTGATTCAAGAAGTTGACACCAATTGTTGGTACAAGTGCAAAACTTCCGATCAATAGTAGGACGGATAGTCCAAAGACGATGAATTTATGGTTCAACGACCAATTCAGCATACGACGATAACCGTTCGCTAACTTCCCACCTTCTTCTTTTTCTGGTTTTGGTGCCTTACCGCGCTTAAAGAGCGAGTCCGCAAACATCGGAACGACCGTGACCGCTACGATCAAGGACGCAAATAGTGCAAAGACGACTGTCAATGCGAACGGTAAGAAGAGTTCTCCGACGAATCCCGTAACAAATCCGAGTGGTAAGAATACAGCAATCGTAACGACCGTTGACGATGCGATTGGAATGAATACTTCTCGTGTTGCACTGATGATCAGTTCTTTTCCTTTTAACTTTTCTGTCGGATCCGTCAAACGACGGTAAATATTTTCGATGACGACGATGGAATCATCAACGACTCGACCAATTGCGACCGTCATTGCCCCAAGCGTCATGATATTTAAAGAAATATCCATCTGCTTCAGCACAAGAATCGCCATCAGAAGAGATAGTGGAATCGAAATGACTGCGATGATCGTTGATTTGATGTTTCGAAGGAACAGCAAAATGATGACGATGGCAAATAATGCACCAATCAGTGCCTTACTAATCATCGTTGAAACGGATTCCTCGATTGGTTTTCCTTGATCAAGTGTCACAGATGCATTGACCGAACCGTTTTCTTTTTCAAAGTCTTTAATCGTCTGCTTGACGCCATTGACGACATCAACCGTATTTGCGTCCTGCGATTTCGTCACTTGAACACCGATCGATCTTTCGCCATTCGAACGAGAAATCGATTCTTCAATCCCTTTGTCTTCAATCGTCGCGACTTGCGACAACGTGACAGTTGGTACTTGTGTTGGTGCTTGAGTTGCTTGTCCCGACGTAGCACCTGTCGACGGTGTCGTTTGGGATGCTGCCTCTGCCTCTCCTGTTGCTGATGGTGCTTGCCCTGCTTGCCCTGCT